>JAEZPG010000067.1 GCA_023413555.1 Bacillota bacterium
TAGCATGGAGGATGCAGAGGAGAAATTAAAGGCATTAAGAGAAGACGAAGTATTTAATGTGTAAATAGAATAGAGAAAAGGCTCTGGCCAAAAAGATGATATGATTCCCCTTAAGTAGACAAGGCAATAGTCTTCTTAAGGGGAATTAATGCTATTTGCACCTAGTATTTTGAGACTTTTAGTATACGAGGTTTTCCTCTACGAGAGCACTAATAAGGACATTCAGAAGGAGACATCACCAAAAACATTTGACAAAAAGGTATCTGAGTAAATATAATGAATAGTATATATTTTTATCAAAATATGGCATAAAAAAGTATTATTTAACATTAATAAGTACATATGAAATGCCAAGATTGAATGAAAAAGTAAAAGGAGCGTAAATATGGTAGATCAAGAGTTGTTAAAAGAGTCACTGAAGCCTGTTATTAGTTTGTTAGATCAGTGTCCAACTGGTATCAGAA
Source organism: Bacillota bacterium (assembly GCA_023413555.1). Lineage (GTDB taxonomy): Bacteria > Bacillota > Clostridia > Lachnospirales > Lachnospiraceae > KM106-2. The sequence goes on from JAEZPG010000067.1 coordinate 465, forward strand.
TTCCATCTAATTGGGAGGCACCAGAGGGATATCGATTGGAAACATTGGATGTTGCAGGGGTACCAGTAGAACATCTAGTTCCAAATAATGACAATGGAAAGGTGATTTTGCAATTTCACGGTGGTGGATTTCTTTATTCTTACTTAGATAATTACAGAGATGTTGCATGTATGTACTCGAAAGTAGCCAATGGTGCCGCAGTATATAGTGTAGATTATAGAGTTGCGCCACAATACAGATATCCTTGTGCACATGAGGATTGTTTAAGTGTATATAAATGGTTATTAAATAAGGGTATAAAAAATGAAGATATCATAATTGTTGGTGATTCTGCAGGTGGCAATCTAGCTCTTTCCATTCCTTTGCAGATACGTGATCAGGGTATGCCTCTTCCTAAAGCGGTTCTAGCTTTGTCACCATGGGCAAATCTAAAGGGAGGATACAAAGCTCGAACAGAAAATTATGAAAAAGATATTATTCTTGGTAAGTATGGCATAAAAATGGGAGAAGGAGTTTGGGATCCTACATATTATACGGAAGAAGAGAATTTTTGTAATCCTTATGTTTCACCTGTATATGGCGATTATACAGATTTTCCAGATGTTCTCATACAGGCTGGTTCATTTGAAATGCTATTAGACGATGCAAAGACTGTAGTAGAGAAGGCCGTTGCCAAGGGAGTAAATGCTACTTTAACAGTATATGAAGAGATGCCACATGACTTTCAACTATTTCTACCAAGCCTAGAGGAAACCAATCGTGCTTGGTATGAGATTCATAATTTCCTATGTAAAGAATTTGAATTGCTATAGATAATACAAGCTGCAAATGGACTTACTCTGAAAGAGTTCTTGAACTCACTCTCATTGTCTATATTATGTCGGATTCGACAAAATTGAGATAAGGGGAGTGAGTTTTTTGATTTATTAAGAAAATAAATATCTTACTTTTAAAAGAAAAAATTGGTATAATAATTGCTAATAAAACATTGTTTATTGGGGGAAGGAATATGAAATGGAGGACGAAAAGGAAGGGAATTATACTATGGCTAATAATAATAGCCTCTTTTGCTATACTTTATATTGTGCCTGTACTGGCTCAAGGAGTTTCTTTGAGATACTGGGTTAAACTTGGATTCCCTAATCCTATAAAAGTACTCGAATATAGGATAGATGAGTATCCAGGACATTCCTTAGAGTGTATGCGATTCCCAGAGCAACTAATGAAGGATATGAAAGGCAAAAGGGCATTAGAATATAGTGAAAAAGGAACAGGAATAGATATGAAAGGATATCATCTTCATATTGTGATTCAAGAGAACATGTTATGGATGAATTCTTCTATTCTGATCCAGAAGGCAAAGGAACAGAGTATGAGCTAGGTTGCTTTTATTGTGAACCAGAAAAGTTCCTAACATTTCATTTTACCTATGATAAAAATAATATACTAATTAACATGATAATTACGAAAGGTATGATGTAAGAGGAAGGTTACATAAAATCGACTATTTTAATAGTTTTAGATAAAAGTAATCTAAGAGACGTGTTGTTACTGTAGAGATATTATTATTTAGAATTTAGGTGAAAGAATGTATCGAATACTTATTATAGAAGATGATAGGGGTATTGCGGAGGCAGTGGCGGAACAAGCAGATAAATGGGGACTAGACGTAAGATGTGTAGAAGATTTTCGAGCTATCATGGAGGATTTTATTGTGTATCAACCACACTTGATTTTACTGGATATCTCCCTGCCATTTTTCAACGGTTACTATTGGTGCAGTGAGATTCGTAAAATATCCAAGGTGCCAATTATCTTTATTTCTTCGGTCTCTGATAATATGAATATTGTCATGGCAATGAATATGGGGGGGGATGATTTTATTCCCAAGCCCTTTGACCAAAGTGTGTTGATGGCAAAGGTACAGGCAATGCTTCGCCGGACTTATGATTTTACGCCTGATATGCCAATTCTTACTCATCGGGGAGCATTCTTAGATATAGGAAAGAATGCATTGACCTATCAGAATCAGACGATTGATCTGACCAAAAACGAATACCGTATTCTCCTTAGCTTGCTGGAGAATAAGGAGCAGGTAGTTAGCCGAGAGAAGCTAATGGAGAGACTATGGGAGACTGATTCCTTTGTAGATGACAACACCTTAACAGTTAATATTAATCGGCTGAGAAAGAAGCTAGATATCGTGGGGCTGAATGGATTTATTACCACAAAATTTGGAGTTGGCTATCTCATTGAGTAAAGTAGAGAGGGTGTTAGGATGAAATTAGTTCTTGCGTATCTAAGACAGATAAGGAAGGGAATCCTTCTATACTTGACCTTTGGAATCATCTTCGCCATCACATTCCTTCTGTATCATCTTCCTTTTAAAGCAGTTCTCTACCCAGTTGGTCTTTGTTTAATGATTGGAGTGGGCTATATCATCCAAGGATATATGCATATATGTCGCAGACATTATGAATTTTTGGAGTTATCTAAAGTGACAGCAACTATGAGCAATCGTCTCCCTACAGCGGAGAAAATCGAGGATACGGATTACCAGGAGATTATCCGCTTGCTTTTGGAGGAAAAGGCTCATCTTGAGACTAGGATGAATAATCAATATAACGACATGATTGATTACTATACCGTTTGGGCGCACCAGATTAAGACACCAATTGCTTTTATGCGACTTACTTTGCAGAATAAAGATACAGAGTTATCTAGAAGATTAATGGTAGAGCTATTTCGTATCGAGCAGTATGTGGAAATGGTCCTTGCATTTTTGCGGCTAGGATCGGTAACTAATGATTTTGTTATTAAGGAATATGAATTAGATGCTATGATCCGACAGGCTGTGAAGAAGTATTCTGGTGAATTCATTGAAAGAAAGATTCGTTTAGACTATAAACCAACAGCTATTGTTGTTGTCACGGATGAAAAATGGTTCTCTTTTGTCTTAGAACAGTTACTTAGCAATGCGCTTAAGTATACCAGACAGGGTTGTATCAGCATATACTTAGAGAAGCCTCATATTCTTTGCATAAAGGATACAGGAATCGGAATCGCTGCAGAGGATCTGCCACGTATCTTTGACAAGGGCTATACCGGATATAACGGGCGTAGTGATAAAAAAGCTACAGGGCTTGGCTTATACCTTTGTAAGACTATTTGCAGGAAACTGGAGCATACCATCACAGCGACTTCTTCGCTAGGTCAGGGTACCATAGTGCAGATAGATTTAAACCAATATAACTTAAGCAAAGAATGATTTATTACAACAATTATAGTGAAATTAAAAGACGGTAGGCGAAATAATGAGAAAAAATGCTATCATACTTCTTCATGAGATTTACGGGAGAAATACATTTATAGAAGTGGTTTGTCAAAATTATAGGGACAGGGGATTTGATGTTTTTTGTCCGAGCTTAATAGACAGACAGCCATTTCATTATGATGAAGCTCATAAAGCATATGAGTATTTTATGAAGACAGGTGGATTTACTAGATCGCAAGCAATATCCGCTATGGTTACTCATCTGAAAGAAAGTTATGAAAAGGTGATCTTGATTGGTTTTAGTGTAGGTGCAACGATTGCGTGGAAATGTTGTGAAAATACCGCTTGCGATGCAATAGTAGGGTGTTATGGTTCACGTATTAGAGATGATATGCAAATGAGCCCAAATTGTCCAACGCTCTTACTTTTTTCACAAGAAGATTCTTTTGATGTTAATATAGTAGTTGATCAACTACAAGAAAAAGCAAATTTAGAGATACATGTTTTTCCAACTAAGCATGGTTTTATGGATCGTTATTCGCCAAACTATGATAGACGATATGCACAGGATGCGGAGGATTTAATGCTTCGTTTTCTATCAGAAGCTTGCCATAAAGACATATAAGGAGTTAAGGAAATCTACACCAATCTTACAAAAGTGTAAGAAGTGAGGCGGGAAATGTAAGGCGATTCGATGGCGTTACATTTCCCCTTTTTGATACAATAACCACGAAAGAAAGAAATGGAGGAAACATAGATGAGCATTTTGGAAGTTAATGGACTAAAAAAGATATATTCCACCCGATTTGGCGGAAATAAAGTGGAAGCACTTAAAAATGTTAACTTTAGTGTGGAACAAGGAGAATATGTTGTGGTTATGGGAGAGTCAGGCTCAGGAAAGACAACTCTGTTAAACATACTGGCGGCTCTTGATAAACCTACCAACGGAACGATACTGTTGGATGGCAATGATCTGGCAAAGATTAAGGAGTCTGCAATGGCAACTTTTCGGCGTGACAACTTGGGATTTGTATTCCAGGACTTTAATTTGCTAGATACCTTTAGCTTAGAGGACAATATTTATCTCCCGCTAGTTCTGGCAGGAGTATCTTATGATAAAATGCATTCTCGCTTACAGCCAATTGCTGCAAAGCTTCATATCTCGGAATTATTAAAGAAATATCCCTATGAGGTGTCAGGTGGACAGAAGCAGCGGGCAGCAGTCGCCAGAGCCTTAATCACTAATCCTAGGCTTATTCTTGCGGATGAGCCTACTGGAGCGCTAGACTCTAAGGCGACAGATGAGTTGCTACGCCTATTTGGTGAGATCAATGCCAGTGGTCAAACAATCATTATGGTGTCTCACTCCATTAAAGCGGCCAGCCATGCGGGAAGGGTGCTTTTTATCAAGGATGGAGAGGTTTTTCATCAGCTATACCGTGGCAATAGCACCAATGAGCAAATGTATCAAAAGGTATCTGACACCTTGACTTTGATTGCGACAGGCGGTGATCAGGAATGAAAGTAGGATTTTACCCAAAGCTTGCTCTAGAAAGTATCAGAAAGAATAAACGACTATATTCACCATATATTCTTACCTGTATAGGGATGGTAATGATGCACTATATTATTAGTTTTTTACATTACTCAGAGACCATGTCTCATGTACCGAAAGCTGATGTTGCTACCTCTTTGATGGATTTTGGATCAGATATAGTTGCATTTTATGCTGCCATATTTCTATTTTACACCAATTCTTTTTTGATTCGCAGACGAAAAAAGGAGTTTGGATTATATAACATCTTGGGAATGGGAAAGCGTAATATAGCTTGGATTCTCTTCTGGGAAGTTATGATAGTAACAGGGTGTGCATTAGGAGTAGGTTTGCTGACGGGATTTGTAGCATCCAAATTAGCGGAACTTGGATTGATTAATGCTATGAGGGGTGAGGTATCCTATACTCTAGAGATATCTACTAAGGCTGTATTGAATACTGTCTTGATTTTTATTATTATATTTGCATTGTTGTTTCTTAACACGCTACGTCAACTGTGGTGTACTAATGCGATTACCTTATTGCGCAGTGAGAATGTGGGAGAAAAACCACCGAAAGCAAATTGGTTTGTGGGAGCGCTGGGACTTCTAATTCTTGCAACGGCTTATTATATTGCGTTAACCATTGACAATCCTATTTCTGCCATGCTATGGTTTTTTGTTGCAGTCCTACTGGTAACTATCGGTACACAGTTTACTTTTGTATATGGTTCTGTATCGTTTTGTCGAATTATGCAAAAGAGAAAGCAATACTATTATAAACCCAATCATTTTGTATCAGTCTCTTCAATGGTATATCGAATGAAACGTAATGGCGCTGGCCTGGCTTCTATCTGTATCCTTGCTACTATGGTTTTGGTGATGATCTCCTCTACTACTTGTCTCTATTTTGGCACAGAGGATTCTATTTCTTCTAGATATCCGAAAGACATTAATCTAGAGGTTGAGATGAAGAATGGGGAGGGCTTAGAGGAGGATAATGTTGCAGCAATTAGACAGAAGATAGATTTGATTTGTGACAAATATAGTGTAGAACCAACCCAAGTAGCAGAGTATCCAGTATTATCTTTCCAAGGATTTCTTGAAGGAAATGTCTTGGAGACAGATATTAATAAGCTTACCCCTTATAATATGAACACCGATCCTAATGCATGCAACCTCTATTTTGTAGAATTGGAGGATTATAACCGAATTATGGGGGAGAAGGAAACTCTTAAGGCCAATGAAGCTCTAATGTATCTGTATCCAAGTGATTATAGTGAGGATGTACTAACCATAAAGAGTGGGCCTACTCTGAATATAAAAAAACATCTGAAAGAGTTTATTACAAATGGCAATGTTGCAATGAATCTTACTCCTACCATGTATGTCATAGTATCTGACCTTGGTAAAGGAATGGATGGTCTGAAAAAACTGAAGGACAATAGTGGAGAGCCGTTGCTTCGCATGAATTGGACCTATGCATTTAATACTAGTATGGACAGTGATGTTCAGATTGCTCTTTGGGAGGATTGTAATAAAGCACTAAAAACCTTAGAGAGTAAGGAACAGAATAAGATGGTGCGTTATATCTGTGAAGGACGTGAAAAAAATCGTAGTGACTATTATGCCAGATATGGTAGCCTTTTTGTCCTTGGAATCATTCTTAGTATCGTGTTTATCTTTGCAACAGTTCTTATCATATACTATAAACAGATATCTGAAGGGTATGAGGATCAAGACCGGTTTAGTATTATGCAAAAAGTCGGTATGACTAAAAAGGAAATCAGAAAAAGTATTAATTCCCAGCTACTCACAGTATTCTTTATGCCATTAATAGGGGCTGCAATACATTTAGCATTTGCATTTTCTAGTATTAGAAAAATACTTCTGCTTTTTGGACTGGATAATGTCCCATTATTTATACTAACTACTGTGTTGAGCTTTTTGTTATTTACTCTCTTTTATGTCTTAGTGTACCGTTTTACTTCTAATGCTTATTATAAAATTGTCAGTGGAGGGAGAGAATAAGCGGGAGAATTTGTTAAGATTGTATCTTAGCTATTTCTAAGAAATATCACTAAATTACTAAGAAATGAATATTTTCTATTGATATTATACCATTTTATGGCATAATAAGTATTGAGAAGGAAAATAATATATATATACGGGAGGTCAATGAAATGAAAAAAAGATTACTTATACTAATGACAACAATAATGCTTGTCTGCCTTATGGGGCTGACTGTTATGGCCGCTAGTGTTAAGAGGGGGACAACTGAAGTAAAGAGTATTGCACCAACAACTACGAATACTACCTACAGCTATTCCTTTAATCAGAACGATTCTTTCAAGGATAATTATTATGGTGTAGTGATTCCTGTAACAGTAACCTCATCTGGTTACTTGGAAGTAGTTGGAACTCTTAATGCAGCATCAACAGAAAAGGATGTTACATTTAACTTGTATAAAGATCAGGCTTGTACTACAAAACCATCAGATAGTATTTGGTGCTGGCTTGATGAGGATGATTTAACAGATGATGATGATGCTTACTTAGCAGCTGGAACCTATTACCTGTGCATATCATCTACACTTTATGATGATGAACCACAATTCACTAATTATGGTACATTTTCTATGAAATTTGTTAGCAATGCAGACCGTAGTCTAGCTAATAATACAACTACTTATATATCTAAGAAAGATAATGGAACCTATCTAAAAATCAGCACACCACAAGCTGGATATGTAACTGTTAAAGGAACAAAAAGTACCTATGTAAGTCTTCATAATAGTAGCAAACAAATCTTAAGTGAAGAATACAACACATTGAGTGATGGGAATGGCTGTATGGCCACATTTGCAGTAAATAAAGGAACTTATTACATAAGAACAAAGAGCTATACAGATATCTATAACGTATCTTATACTTTTTCCCAACAACCAACTTGGACGGCTAGCAAGTCTTATACACTAACACCAGCAGATAAAAAACAGTATATTTATGCTAAGTTTAAACCAACCAAATCAGGGTATTTTACCTTGAATTATAGTGGCAAATATTCAGCATATATAACCCTATGTGATTCTAAGAAGAAGGCGTTGTCTGACCAAGCATATGTTAGTAATTATTCAGGTTATAAAAGTGCAGTATTTGCGGTAAACAAGAATACTACCTACTATTTTAAAGTAAATGCAAGTACTGGTAGTAAATTTACTTTCAAAACCGCATTTACTACTGTTTCTGAAAAGAGTGGAAGTAAGGTTAGTAAAGCTGTTTCTATTAAGAAAGGGAAGACCGCAAAAGGTTTGATTCTTCCTGGAAGTTCCACGAAAGATTATTATAAGATAGTAGTAAGTAAGGATCAAAAGGTTAGTTTAAAGTTTACTGGAAAAGCATGTACCGGGACAATTAGAATCAACGTATACTCAGATAGTAAGCTAAAGAGGTGGGTTGGTACAGTCTACTGTAATGGTGCTTCCTATTCTACCACAAGAAAGGTGTATACATTAGGTTCTTCAAAGTTGAGAAAAGGAACATATTATATTCAAGTGGAGAGATCTAATAGTAAAACAAATGGATATTACAGTATCCAATGGTTGAAATAAAAGAATGATATAAGAGGCGCCGGTTCTTCCGTTAGTGAGGGCTGGTGCCTTTTTTTATCCACAGGTTAGTCTTACCTTGACAAAACCTTCAGTCTAGTTATAAATAACATATTGAAAGTTAGCTAGAGAAAATGACAGGGTAGGTAAGTCGGATTGCCTGGCCCAAAGGGAAATTCGCCGTGGCAATTAATATGATGCGATTATTATGGATCCTCCTTCCTATGGAAGAGGACCTAAGGGTGAAGTCTGGAAGTGGCTAAGAAGTATGGTGGCCGTTGGGAAAGTAAATAGAGATGTATGATAGGAAAGCTCTTTGCTGCTGTGCTTATCATTTACTATAAGCAAATCTCAGAAGGGATTGAGGATCAGGACCGTTTCCACATTATGCAAAAGGTTGGTATGACCAAGAAGGAAATCCGAAAAAGTATCAACTCCCAATTATTGACCGTGTTCTCCCTGTTCTATATCCTGGTGTACCGCATAATATCCAATGCCTATTACAAGATTGTCAGTGGAGCGGTATCAGAAAGTTGAGCTGGTTTTAAAATAACAGAAGATTTGCATATTACTTATCTATACGATGCAAACAGGATGCATCTGTGGAGTAAAATGTCCTTTATGAACAGATTATAGAAGAAAAGGAGAGACTTATGAAAAAATTAAGAATTACTATAGTATCAATGCTAGTTTTGGCAATTGCAGTCAGTTGTTCAGATAAGGACGTATCTTCTCGGGGCCCGGCCACTGTTACACCAACTAATGCAATTATCGCCTCACCAAAAGCCTCAACAAAGGCAGTTCCATCTGTGATACCAACCACTACTCCAACAGCAAAGCAAGACAATAACTCAGATGGAGACAAAAATGGTAGCAATATTACTGCTAACCGCAATTTCTTTACTGTAGAGGTAACTCTGGATACCCAAAATCATAAACTGAATGTTAAACAGGGTCTTGATTACATCAATAAAACAGGGAAAGAACTCAAGGATATCTACTTTAATCTGATACCCGATGCATATAAGAAAAAATGTGAGGGGGTCAAGATGAACAATGTCACGATTAATGACCAAAAAGTCAAGATGACACAAGTAAAGGGAACTGTATATAAGATTGATCTACCTTACGTTTTAGCTCCAGGACAACCTATAACGATTAATATGGAGTATGAGGAAGGTATTCCTAATATGATGAATCGTTATGGTTATCAGAAGGAGGTATATAGTTTAGGAAACTTTATCATCCAGCCTGCAGTATATGAGAAGGATGGTTGGAGCGTTCAACCATATGTAGATATGGGTGATGGTTTCTATACCGATCTTGCGGACTATTCAGTGAAGATAGAGGCTCCTACAGGATACACTGTTGCAGCATCGGGAACAAATAACGGCACAGGTACATATACCGCTTCCAACATTCGAGACTTCGCCTTTTGTGCCAGTCCTTCGTATAAGGTTCTTAAGGAAGAGTGTGAGGGAATCCAGATTGCAGTCTACTATATGGATGGTATTCCTGAAACAGCAAAACGGGCAATGGAAACAGCTCAAAAATCACTTAAACTTTACAATAAGACCTTTGGAAAATATCCTTATGAGAACTTAAGTGTAGTATTTAGCTTTATGGCAGACGGTGTAGGTGGTATGGAGTATCCATCACTTATTATGCTATCCACTGCCAATAATATTGATAACTTAGAAGAAATGGGAATAGATACCTCAGATAAGTCATTCATGGAAAGCGTTTTAGGAACATGTGACAGAATTGTCTGTCATGAAATTGCACATCAATGGTTTTATGCTGTCGTCGGTAATAATCAGGTATCAAGTCCTTGGTTGGATGAGGGCTTATGTCGATTCTCTGAATATCTGTATCAGAAAGAGTATAAACCAGCCAATGTGGATGAAAGGAATCCATTAACCGTAGATTATTTTAAACGTGCATACAAAGAAATTTCTGAAAAAGGAACAAGTGAAGAAACCTTTTACAAGAAAGTAAAGTTAGATAAATCTATTTACTATTATGATAAACGAGATCCCAGTGAATATGGTGCACTATACACAAAAGGAGGAAGTCTCATCTACAAGATGGAGGAGAAAATGGGAGAGAAAGCATTCTCAAAGGCATTAAAAGAGTATGTTAAGAAATTCTCAGATAGTTTTGTAACGACAGAGAGTTTTAAAGAATTTTGGAATAGCAAGACTGATTTTTCAGATCTGTTCAAGTTGTATTTCAAATAAAAGTATATTAGTTTCCTATGTTTGGGGGCTGTTGTTCTGTTGGGTTATAGTAGACCAACGGGGCGACAGCCCCTACCTTGACAAAACCCTCAGTCTGGCTATAATGAACATATTGAGAATTAATCTAAGAAAGTGTTGGAACAGGTAAGTTTGCTTACCTTCCAGGAATAGAAAGAGAGAATGTTATGTGGATTGCTGATGGATGGAAAGATTATGAGGTAATAGATTGTTCTGCCGGAGAAAAAGTAGAACGTTGGGGAAATTATATTCTGGTTCGGCCAGATCCGCAGGTGATCTGGAATACACCAAAGGAGAATAAGGCATGGAGGAAGAAAAATGGTCACTACCACAGAAGCTCTAAGGGTGGCGGTGAATGGGAATTCTTTGACCTTCCGAAAAGCTGGACTATTAACTATAGAGAATTGACTTTTAATCTGCAGCCCTTTAGCTTTAAGCATACAGGGCTTTTCCCGGAACAAGCAACAAACTGGGACTGGTTTAGTAAAAAGATTAAAGAAGCTGGCCGACCAATTAAAGTATTAAATTTATTTGCCTACACTGGTGGTGCCACTCTGGCAGCAGCTAAAGCAGGAGCAAGTGTGACTCATGTAGATGCTTCAAAGGGTATGGTAACCTGGGCCAAAGAAAATGCTGCCAGCTCCGGTCTTCAGGATGCTCCAATTCGATGGATAGTAGATGACTGTGTGAAATTTGTTCAACGGGAAATTCGCCGTGGCAATAAATATGATGCAATTATTATGGATCCTCCTTCCTATGGAAGAGGTCCAAAAGGTGAGATATGGAAGATTGAAGAATCTATCCACGAATTTGTGAAGCTTTGTGTGGAAGTATTGTCTGAGGAACCACTATTCTACCTGATTAACTCCTATACAACAGGATTACAGCCAGCGGTATTAGCTTATATGTTAAATCTGGAAGTGGCTAAGAAGTATGGTGGCCATGTAGATGCCCAGGAAATCGGTCTTCCTGTGTCAGACAATGGATATGTACTTCCTTGTGGTGCCTCAGGTCGTTGGGAAAGTAAATAGAGAATTATGATAGGATGATAGATTATTACTGGAATAGTGAAGTGAAAAAATTTGCCAACGGAGAAAAGGCAAAAGAAGTAGAGTAGTTGTTACCTATTATATTATATCATATTACAAAAACCCATATCCTGTAATCAATATATTGGGATGTGGGTTTTAGTTTCTTCTATATATAAGTGTATCTCCATCAGTTTTATTTCATTTACATATAAATGACAAAAATAACAAACACTATACCTGTTGCCAATTTTGAGAAAACATTGCAAACACGCATATTTTCAATAAAAACTAATAAAAAAAGTTCTTGCATTAAAAAAAATATTGTTGTATAATAACTAATGTTGTGACATTGATAGCGTTGAAGCGTGAGGTTGCCACTACAAGCTAGTGGGTTTTCCGTGGAGCGAATGTCAAGTTATGAAACTGGCGACAAGTCACTGTACAATTAACTTAAGAACTACATGAGATATGTAGAGACGTGTGGATTTTAAAAGAGTGCTTTTAAGACACACACGGAAGAGTGTACAGTCACCGCTTGTCGTACTGCTATTAAGTGCGAAAAGGAGGCGACTTTTTTTATGGCAAGTCAAGTAATGAGAATTACACTTAAAGCTTATGATCATCAGTTAATCGATCAATCAGCTGGAAAAATCATTGAAACAGTTAAGAAAACAGGTTCTAAGGTGAGCGGACCAGTGCCACTACCTACTAAGAAGGAAGTTGTTACAATCTTAAGAGCTGTTCATAAGTACAAAGATTCCAGAG
>JAEZPG010000006.1 GCA_023413555.1 Bacillota bacterium
CCTCCTATGTAATATTTGTGGTTGGCGAACCGAAAATATTATATCATAGGAGGTTTTATACTTGAAGCTAAAGCTAACTGGGGACCACCTGCATAGCAGGTGGTTTATTTTTATGCCATCACAATAATACTGGAGGCTTCCTTTTCTTTAGGAAGCCTCCAGAAATATAGACACTTTTTAATTTAATAACAAACTATAATTCCACCATCATTAGCATAAAGTGTACTAACTCCGGCAGTTCCAGTGATAATACAATCTTTAAATGGCAGTCTGGATAAAATCTCATTCTTCACAAATAATGCCCTCTCATAATTGTTACAATGAGCGATTCCTAAGATACGGCTGGTCACGTCAAAAGCATCCTTTTCTATGATATCTGCCATTAACTTCAGCGCCTTCTTAATCCCCCTTGTCTGATCCACTTTCACAATATCACCATCATTGGTAGCACCCATAACAGGCTTAATATTAAGTGCATTTGCTAAAATTGCCTTTATATTGGAAAGCCTTCCATTCTTACGAAGGGTTTCTAAGGATTCCAGCACAAACTTAGTCTGTAGTTCATCTCTGTACTTACGAGCTAGGGTCACTACATCAAGAAATGATTTGCCAGCTGCAATTAATTCCCTAATCTTCATAACAATCAGTGTTTGTCCCACAGAGGCAGAACAGCTGTTAATAATCTCAATATTCTTTGCTGGATGCTCCTCTAGGTACAGTCGTTTTGCTAACTCTGCACTATTGTATGAACCACTTAAATTGGCGGATAAGGTTACCACATAAATGTCCCCTTCACAGTCATATAGTTTCATAAATGCTTCCGGAGCAGGACAGGATGACTTAGTGCTTTTAGAGCTTTCATTTACCGCTCTGATAAATGCAGCCTGATCAAAAGTCTCATCATCTATATATTCAATTCCATCAATTTCTAATGTTAGAGGTACTAATTTTATATGCTCATCTTTCTTTAATTCTTCTGTTAAATCTGTACAGCTATCTCCAATAATTCTGTAATTCATAATAACCCTCCAAAAATATCATTGTATGTCGTGGCTTTCAATACTACATATGATAGCATAATTTACGAAGTTTGAAAAGATATTTTTATTATTTTCTCAATTATATTATCTTTTTCTTTCTCACTCTAAATATTATTTTGTACTGATTTTATACTTCACTTTCATATACTTTTAAAAAACGGAGGACTAGCATGGATCTATATCCTATTACGCTGGAGGATTGCCTTTGGATGTATTATTCCTGGAATTTTGTAACCGTTATAAACAATGGCGTTATCACTGCTTTTATTCGTGAAGTTAGTACTGATTTTTACAAATAACAGAAAAGGTGTGCCACTCTACTTGTGACACACCTTATAGATCTATTTGGCAAGCATATTCATAATGTCATTACTACGCTTAATAAACTTCGTCATAGCTGCAGCATCTAATGGTTTGTGGCTAATTAAGGCCAGATCATAAAGTTGTTCACAGAATAGATCTGTCTTTTCCTCGTCTTTATGATCAAACACATACTGCACCAAGGAGTTATTTACGTTTAGTACAAGCGTTTCCCCTCCACCAAACATATCAGCTCCACCACCGTACATGCTGTACATCTTCATCATATCCTGCATTCTTCTTGTATCCTCAGACAAAGTAATCATAGAGGAAACTTCAGCATTCTTTAACTTCTCAACTTTTACCTCTAATTTTTCCTTTCCAAGAACTTTGCGAAACTTCTCAGTCAAAGCTTCTGTCTTTGTCTTTAAGCTTTCTTCATCTTCCTTAGTTACCTCTTCTTTAAAGCTTTCTGTTACATCAGCATCAATTCTCATGAATTTGATATCTTCCTTCGCCTGCTCTAATTGAGAGATAAATGGCTGGTCGATATTATGCGTAAGAATAACAGCATCTAAACCATTTTCCTTAAACATATTGATATACTGACTCTGCTGTTGCTCATCTGTAACATAGTACACAGTATCCTTAACTGGTTCAGCTTTATCTTTGGCTTCTTCCGTCTTGGCTTCTTCCGTCTTAACTTCTTCTGCCCCTGTGTCCTCAGTATTTACTTCTCCTGAATCCTTCTTTGCAGCTTCTACATACTCAGGTAAGGTGATATATTTGCCTTCCAGGTTCTTAAAGATAATAAAGTCTTTCATCTTATCTCTAAACTTCTCATCCTTTAAGCAGCCATATTTGATAAATGGATTGATGTCATCCCAGTATTTCTCATAGTTTTCACGTTCTACCTTGTACATTCCTACTAGCTTGTCTGCGACTTTCTTGGAAATGTACTCACTGATTTTCTTTACAAAACCATCATTCTGAAGAGCACTTCTGGACACGTTAAGAGGAAGGTCTGGACAATCAATAACACCCTTAAGAAGCATTAAAAACTCAGGAATTACTTCTTTGATGTTATCTGCGATAAATACCTGGTTGTTATATAGCTTAATAGTTCCTTCAATGGAATCATATTCCGTATTAATCTTAGGGAAATAAAGAATCCCCTTTAAGTTAAATGGATAATCCATATTCAGATGAATCCAGAATAAAGGTTCTTTGTAATCATGAAATACATGACGATAGAATTCCTTGTATTCCTCTTCTGTACAATCATTTGGATGCTTGGTCCAAAGTGGAGTTGGGTTGTTGATTGGTTCTGGCTTCTTTGGTTCTTTCTTTTCTGATTTTTCAGTCGCATTGCCCTCTTCATCTACCTCTGCATCTATCACCTCATCCTTAGGCTCTTCCTTAGGCTCCTCTACCTTTGCATTGGCATTAGTAAAGTAGATTTCAACTGGCATAAAGGAACAGTATTTGTCCAATACTTCCTTTGCACGATATTCGTTACAGAATTCATAACTATCTTCATTAAGATATAATGTAATGGTAGTACCAATAGTCTCTTTATCGGAATCATCCATTATGAATTCGGTACCGCCATCAGACTCCCAATATACTGCTTTCGCATCCTCTTTATATGACTTAGTATCGATGGTAACTTTATCTGCCACCATAAAAGCGGAATAGAAACCTAAACCAAAATGTCCGATAATCTGGTCTTCGTTCGTCTTATCCTTATATTTAGCAAGAAATGCTTCTGCTCCGGAGAAAGCAATCTGATTAATATACTCCTGCACCTCTTCTTCGGTCATACCAATACCGTTATCGCTAAAAGAAATCGTCTTCTTTTCAGGATTTACCACCACGTCTATACGGAATGCATGATCGTCAGGGAAGGATACCTCTCCAATCACCTCTAATTTCTTCAGCTTGGTAATCGCGTCACAACCATTGGATACTAATTCTCGTATAAAGATATCATGGTCACTATACAACCATTTTTTTATGATAGGAAAAATATTGTCAGAGTGAATAGATAAACTTCCTTGTAGTCTGCTCATTAATAATCGCTCCTTTTCTTGTATATGATTGTTGGAAAACACCTTCTGTTTTCCGGCTATCTATTATATTAATACTTACCCTATCCCTTGTCAAGATAAAATTAGCACTCATTCAGTGTGAGTGCTAATAAAGATTTGTATTTAATATTTTGTTAAGTTTCTACCTTATTCCTCTATATAAACAATTTGCGCCTTGTGAAAGAACTGTTTGATAGCATCATCCCAATAATGCTCTAGGCTCTTATCCATCGAAAATAGTTTTAAACTACTTCCCGTAATAACATATAGCCCCTTGCTGTCATAACGCAGATTCAAATACAGTCCATTTACATCTGCAGGAGCAATGGCTAAACCACTATTTTGTAACAGGCTTACAAGTTGTTCCTGGTTGATTTGAAATACAATTTTCATAGAAAGCGGTGTTCTGCTTCCCTTAATAAATTGATAGGCTACTGGCTTTATCTCGCTCCATTTACCATAGATACGTCCATGAAGTTCTGCCTCCTCATCTGTAGAATACCATGCTTTATTCAGCCTGCCATCTAGATGAAGGGAAGTAGCAGTATCTATATCCATCTCATTCACTAAAAAATTATCAAATAAAGAATGAACTAGTAACTGGGACATCATGATTTTAACATCCTGAATCTGTAGTGCAATCATATTATTATTGTACCTTTCTTCCTCTATTCTTACTCCATCTATTGTAGAATATTATGTCTCAATTTGCAAATACTATGGGAGTGATATTTAATGATTTTAAGGAGGAAATACACATGTCTTACTACTCTGGAAAAAGTAGATCTTATCGGTTCCCAGGCCATGAGAGTGTTTTAAGCTATGAGAAAGATCACTATATGTACTGCCCTCCTGCAGACACCTTTACTTCCATGGATGGATTCTCCTATGATTCCTATGGATCATTTTCCATTCCTATGCCAACTACTTATTCTGAGAAAGACTATTCTCAGATGCTTTAGGGAAAGAGTATTTTTATTCTCTTTCCTATCATCACCATATTTACGAACAAATTCGGTAAGATTCAAATCATGACGTAATCTCTACGGATAAGGTCTGTCATATCTCATAATCAAAATCTCCCTTAGTAAAGTGGAAATATCATCCTAACGGAGTGATTCATTAGGTCCTTTGTGACATAAATACCAATTATCTCAGAATATGATATTACAGACTCATAGATGGAAAGAACAGAAGATCCATCTATTCTTACCATGTAAAATATTCTGTTGGCATATGACCATATAACCAGACATAGATTCCTGTAATCATTGCCAGATGAAGTGGATAATATGTGTAAAACAGGTACTTGACCTTTGGACCTAATTTGCCATTGTAGCAAGCAATAATCGGTACCGCAAGGGCACTAAACATCTGTATATTATTAGCTCCACAAAATAACAGGTTCAGCACGACAAGAATCAAAAAAATCTGCAGATTTCTTCCTCGATACAAATAAAATGTTACGATATAGATAATACCCAATTCTGCATAGTCGACATTTGCAAAGTGTGCCACTACACCTACTGCCACTAGTATACTGGTGATTGCAAATGTATTCTGCCCTCTTTTTATTCTTGTAACGTCTATTGCATAGATAGCAATTAAGCCTAAAAACAAGGTAAAGAATATATTTTGCATAGCCCAAAGATTACCAGTACGGTTAAATAACAAATCAAAGGGTAGTTCCGAGATGAAAGCAAAAAGAAAAAGTCTAACTAGGTATTTTTTTATATTTCTAGTATAAAAGAAACCCTCAACAATAAGGAAGCAAAAAATAGGAAAGGCCAATCTACCTAACACTCTCATGTACTCAAAACTTCCTATATTGGCATTGGGGAATAATGCTGCTCCAACATGATCAATTGTCATGGATAGTATGGCAATGAGTTTCAGATGGAAGGAAGTCAGTACCCCTTTTCCTTTCACTTCTGACATTAGGCTAATTCCTCCTTGTTACACTACATAATATTTTTACTAATTAACACTACAATGGAACGAGGCTTTACCAGAATGGTTCCTTTCTGAAAAAAGCTCAAGTCTTTCTTTCCCACACCAAAGGTTTGGCTACTGTCCAACAATAGACACCATTCTTTTCCAGTTGGTGGGCTTGGAATATCAAAAGTATGATTCTCCCAATGCATATTATAGGCAAAATAGAAAGACTCATCATAATCTGTACGGCTAACTTTCACATACTTACCACAAAGCAATACTCCTAATACTCGACTATAGTTGGAATAGTCAGGATACCAAGATTTCGTTCCATGAAAAGACAGATCCGGAAGACCACAAGATATGTAGTCCATTAATCTGAACTCTTCCCCTCTATGCAGTATCGGGTGCGTCTTTCTTAAGTCTATCATCTGCTTTATAAAATCAAACATAGCTTCATTGGTTTTCAATTGGTTCCAATTGAGCCAGGTAATTGCATTATCCTGGCAATAGGCGTTATTATTACCATTCTGTGAATTCAAAAACTCATCTCCCGCTAGGAGTAGCGGTGTTCCCTGACTTAAGAATAAGGTAATAATTGCATTGCGAAACTGCCGATGTCTCAAATCTAACACCTTCTTGGACTTGGAAGCTCCTTCTTTTCCACAGTTCCAGCTATAATTATAATCGGTACCGTCTTTGTTATCTTCCCCATTGGCCTCATTGTGCTTTACATCATAGGTATACAAATCAGCCAACGTAAAACCATTGGTATTGGTAATATAGTTAATCTTCCCAATCTTTGCTGGTTTCTCTTTAAATTGAGCACCAAATTTACTGGTTTGCTCCTCATCTCCCTTAAGGAATCGCCTGATGTCAGTCTGATATTTGTCATTATACACTGCCATATTTTCGTAAGCAGGCTTTCTATAAGAATAGATTTCATTGGTTGGAATAAAATCGCTCATTAGCTTAACTTTGGTCAGATAAGGATCGGCAGCAACCATACTCGGATTAAGCCCATTGCTATTAAAATGAAATCCATCCACATGATATTCCTCAACCCAGTGATGTAGACAGGACAAAGCACACAGTGAATTAAAGCCAGGTTCAAAGTAGAATTCCATAATCACTTCTATTCCAGCTTTATGACACTCCTTAACTAACTGCTTAAATTCAAGCACAGGATCCATACTGCTGAAGGCTTCCTTCGGTGCCATATAATAGGCATCTTTTGTATAGCCCCAATAATTTATCTTAATAGATGGCTTTACATTGCCCTTTTGTTGCTGTATAAATGCCTGATAACCAGTTGTTCCCTTTGAACCTTTATCTATTTCCACTATCTCATTAAATGCATAAGCTGGCATCAGCTCAATGGCATTTATACCTAATTCCTTTAAGTAAGGAAGCTTCTCTACAACTCCAAGGTAGGTTCCCTTGTGGGTTACCTTGGAAGAAGAATGTCTTGTAAATCCTCTAACATGAAGTTTGTATAGAATCAAATCTTCATATGCCAATTCTAGCTTTCTATCTCCTGTCCAGTCAAAATGAGCAGATTCTATCCCCCCACGAAAAGGTTCTTCCTTAGAATCTGAAAATACACCCCAGCATCTTCTTCCAACTACCTTCTTGGCATATGGATCTACATATTCTCTGTGGTTGGCTTCATAGGTATATTCCAATTCATCTACGGGAAGTTTGTCTATTCCAACCGTAAAGACATCTCCAAATCGGTATTTATCTTCTAAAGGAATTGTTAGAAGTTTTTCCCTACTGCCCTTTTTATAAATATGCAGATATGAATCTGTGGAGGATTCTAAAGCCACGGAAAAATACGTAATTGTACCCTCTTTCGTCACTCCCAATGCCTTTGGTGAACCATATACAATTTTCCATGAGCTCTCGTTTTTCTTAGCCAAATAAATACCCTCCAACTTCTACTTTTAATTCATCTATAAATTATCTAATATAAGTAATGTTGCCTTTATTACTGGTTTTCAATCTTCTCAGCCAAATCATTTAGATATACCCAACGATCCATTTTTTCTTCCAAAAGTTTCTCTTTCGCTTCCTTTTCTTCCATCAACACATTGAGCTTTACAAAATCAGTTGCTGCTTGCTTAATCGCGTCCTCTAACTCCTCAATATTAAGTTCCAAGCTTTCGATAACTTCATCTATCTCATTATACTCCCTCTGCTCTTGGTAAGTAAACTTTATTTTACTGTCCTTCACCTTCACTACAGTAACTTTCTTTTCCACCATAGGCTTACTTTCACTACTTTCTACACTTTCCTTAGCCACCGCCTTATAGTCACTGTAATTTCCTTCATATTGTGTAATCTTTCCATTGCCTTCGAAAGCAAAGATACGCTCCACCAGCTTATCTAGGAAAAAGCGATCATGAGATACTGTAATAACAATTCCATCAAAAGTAGTCAGATAATCTTCTAGTATAGCTAAAGTCTGAATATCTAGGTCATTCGTAGGCTCATCCAGAATCAAAATATTCGGTGCATCCATCAATACCATAAGAAGGTAGAGCCTTCTCTTCTCTCCGCCTGACAAGCGATTCACTGGTGTATATTGCATGTCGGAGTCAAATAAGAAACGCTCACACATTCTACTAGCAGTTATTTTACCATCTGTAGTTTCAATATATTCACCTATCTGGCGAACACAGTCAATCACCAAACTATTCTCAGGAAGGGCCTTATTCTCCTGAGCAAAATAACCGATTTTTACGGTCTGTCCAATCTCGATTGTGCCTGCATCTGGACTAAGGTGACCAGTCAAAATATTGAGTAAGGTCGTCTTACCACAGCCATTAGGTCCGATAATACCAACGCGGTCATTTTTCAAGAAAATATAGGAAAAGTCCTGGATGACACACTTGTCCCCAAATGACTTCTTTACATGGTCCACCTCAATGGTCTTTTTCCCTAGACGAGAAGCTACAGAATTAAGTTCCACTTTGCCGTCAGTTTCTATTCTGTCTCTGTCTCTTAGTTCCTCAAAACGCTCTATTCTAGCCTTCTGTTTTGTACTTCTAGCTCGTGCCCCCCGTTTAATCCACTCAAGCTCCATCCGATACAGACTTTTGTTTTTTCTCTCTGTAGCCAGTTCTATATCCTCTCTCTGGGCTTTCAGTTCAAGATAGCCAGAATAGTTGGCTTCGTAGGTGTAGAGGTTTCCTTTGTCAATTTCTACGATTTTGTTTGTGACTTTATCCAGAAAATAACGGTCATGGGTTACCATTAACAGCGCTCCCTTATACCGTTTCAGATAGTCTTCTAACCACTCTACCATCTCGTTATCCAAATGATTGGTAGGCTCGTCAAGAACTAAGATATCTGCTGGCGTAAGTAAGGTCCTTACCAAAGCGGCGCGCTTTCTCTGTCCTCCGCTTAAGATATCTGGATTACAAGTAAAATCCGTAATGGCAAGTTTCATAAGCATTGCTTTAGCATCTGCCTCCATCGTCCAGATATCTGAGTGGATATCTTTCCCCTCAACCACATTCTGAAGTAATGTCTTCGTATGATCAAACACAGGTATCTGGGACAAATACTCTACATGTATCTGGTTTCCCTTTACCACTCGACCCTCATCTGGCTCTATGAGACCTGCTACTATTTTTAATAAGGTAGATTTGCCTGTACCATTTATTCCAATTAATCCAATCTTTTCCCCTTCATTAATACCCATGGATGCATTTTTTAGCAAAAAACGCTGGGTATAACTATGGGTAACCTCTTGTATGGTTAATAAATTCATGTTAAAACTCCTTACTTTGTAACTTCTTTTTTACAGAAATTCGCGTAAAGTCATTCTATCACAGGCAAAGCAACTTGTAAACGGCAGAAAACTCTTGCAAAATCCTTAATATAAGGTAAAATAGATATGGTATTTACCTGGATACGCCAGGCCAAAAAATAGATTGAGAGGTTATATATATGATTCAAGCTGCAAATGTAACTTTAAGACTTGGAAAACGTGCCTTATTTGAGGATGTTAACATAAAGTTTACTGAAGGCAACTGTTACGGCTTAATTGGTGCCAATGGAGCTGGCAAGTCTACCTTCCTTAAGATTCTTTCCGGACAGTTAGAGCCTACCAAGGGTGATATCATCATTACTCCTGGTCAACGTCTTTCTTTTTTACAACAGGACCACTTTAAATACGACCAGTATGACGTTCTATCAACAGTAATTATGGGAAATCAACGTCTATATAATATTATGAAAGAAAAGGATGCCATTTATGCTAAAGAAGACTTTACTGAAGAAGATGGTATCCGTGCTTCTGAATTAGAGGGTGAATTTGCTACAATGAATGGATGGGAAGCAGAAAGTGATGCTGCTACCCTACTAAATGGTCTTGGCATTGAAACCGAGTTTCACTACAAGCTAATGAACGAGTTAAATGGTTCCCAGAAGATTAAGGTCTTACTGGCACAGGCATTGTTCGGTAACCCAGATATTCTGTTACTTGACGAACCAACCAACCATTTGGATATGGAAGCCATCCGTTGGTTAGAGGAATTCTTAATCAATTTTGATAATACTGTAATTGTGGTATCTCATGATCGTTATTTCTTAAATAAGGTTTGTACCCACACAGCAGATATAGATTACGCTAAAATTCAACTTTATGCTGGTAACTATGATTTCTGGTACGAATCCAGCCAGTTAATGGTAAAACAAATGAAGGAAGCCAACAAGAAGAAGGAAGAAAAGATTAAGGAGTTACAGGAATTTATCCAACGTTTCTCCGCTAATGCTTCCAAATCCAAGCAGGCTACCTCCAGAAAGAGAGCTTTGGAAAAAATAGAACTGGATGACATCCGTCCATCTAGCCGTAAGTACCCATATATTAACTTCCAGCCTACTCGTGAAATTGGAAATGAGGTTCTTACTGTAAGTAACATCTCTAAGACCATTGATGGAGTTAAGGTTCTCGATAATATTTCCTTTATCGTCAATCATGATGACAAGATTGCCTTTGTAGGCCCTAACACCTTGGCTACTACTACTCTGTTTAAGATTTTAGCAGGTGAGATGGAGCCTGATGAAGGAAGCTATAAATGGGGCTTAACTACTTCACAATCCTATTTCCCTAAGGATAATACCAAATATTTCGACTGTGAAGATACCATCGTAGACTGGTTGATGCCATTTTCTCCAGAAAAGGACGTTACCTATGTACGTGGATTCATGGGACGTATGTTATTTGCTGGCGAAGAAGGTTCAAAAAAGGTTAAAGTGTTATCCGGTGGTGAAAAAGTTCGTGTTATGTTGTCAAAAATGATGATTTTAGGTTCTAATGTGCTAATTATGGATGAGCCAACCAACCATCTAGATATGGAGTCCATTACTGCATTAAATAATGGTGTTATTAAATTCCCTGGTGTGGTTCTTTTCACTTCCCAGGATCATCAATTTGTACAGACCATAGCAAATCGTATTATGGAGCTTACACCAAATGGTTTAATCGACAAGATTTCATCTTACGATGATTATCTAGACAATGACGAGCTTGCAAGAAAGCGTCAGGTTATGAATATGGTAACGGACGACGATAATGACTAGGTTATCTTGACAAGAAACATTATTTTAGGTTAGAATAGTTTATTATGTATTAGTAATATTATATATAGCGAAGAGCTGACTTCATAGATGCTTCGGCAATCAGGGCTGTAAG
Organism: Bacillota bacterium; assembly: GCA_023413555.1. GTDB lineage: Bacteria > Bacillota > Clostridia > Lachnospirales > Lachnospiraceae > KM106-2. The sequence continues at coordinate 11,070 of JAEZPG010000006.1, forward strand.
TTTTGGTTGCTGGGGCGTTATTAAGCTTATAATTAAAGTACATAATAAGAATATATATTTTTAGGAGATGGTATTTTGGACCCGAGTGTCACGCAATTAATTATTTTATTTATTCTCATTTTGTTATCAGGTTTCTTTTCTTCTGCTGAGACATCCCTTACGACAGTAAATAAGCTTCGTATTCGTTCTTTGGCTGAGGAAGGCGACAAAAGAGCTCTCATGGTTAGCAAATTGATTGAAGATCCTGCTAAGATGTTAAGTGCAATCTTAATCGGCAATAACATTGTAAACTTGACTGCTTCTTCTATTGCCACTACATTGGCCACTAATCTGGCAAATAAAAGTGGTCTTAATATTGAAGTCAGCCTTGCTATTGGTATTGCTACTGGTTTAATTACTCTTATCATTCTGATTTTTGGTGAAATCACCCCAAAGACCTTAGCAACAATCAATGCGGAATCTCTTTCCTTACGTTATGGAAAGGTTATCTACTATTTCACTAAGTTATTTACCCCTTTAATCTTTGTAATCAACAAGCTCTCCATAGGGATACTACTTCTGTTTAGAGTAAACCCTAACAAAAAGCCACAACAGATTACAGAAAATGAACTTAGGACTATTTTAGATGTCAGCCATGAAGAAGGCGTGATTGAGAGTGAAGAACGTAAAATGATTACAAACGTGGTGGATTTTGGTGATTCTATTGCAAAGGATGTTATGGTGCCTCGTACTGAAGTCGAATTTGCTCAGATTGACCTTAGTTATGATGAACTGGTAGAATTGTTTGCGGAGAATATGTTCTCACGTTTACCGGTTTATGCGGATACCAGAGATAATATATTAGGTATAATAAATCTTAAAGATGTGTTCTTCTATCAGGGAGATAAGTCTGCATTTCATATCAAGGATCTAATGAGAGAACCTTACATTACCTATGAATTCAAACACACCTCTGAGTTATTATCCGAGATGAAACAAGAACATGTTGCTATGGCTGTAGTAATGGATGAATATGGCTCTACAGCAGGAATCATTACCTTAGAGGATTTGATTGAGGAAATCGTAGGCGAGATTCGAGATGAATATGATGGTGATGAAGAAGATGAAATTAAACCAATCGGTGACAATGAATATATCGTTGATGGTACGACGAAGCTAGATGATATTAATGAAATTCTGGAATTAGGCATTGTGGCAGAGGAATATGGCTCCATAGGTGGTCACGTGATTAATCTGTTAGACCATTTGCCTGACGAAGGAGAATCGATTACGGATACAAATAATGTAACGTATACGGTAGTAAGTGTAGATGTGAATCGTATCGACAAAATTAGAATTCATATTCCGGATCCTGTTACTCATGATGATGAGGAAGCACCAGAAGGTAAAAATGGATATGATTAAGATAGTTGATAAAACGCTCCCAGTATAACTGAGAGCGTTTTTTGTTTGTTAAAATAACATATCGTTTTTTTTGGCTAATAGTCTGGCTCCGTTAATGATGGAAACCACACCCACTCCTATCATAAGTACAATGGTAAGTATACCAAATATAATGCTCAGCTTACCGGTCGAATTTAATGTTTTATAAATCTTCTCATCCATAGAAAAAACCTCCATTATCCTTAGGCCGATGCCCCATAATTAGTTATTATACACCATATAGTTTATAATAATCATCGATTGCTTTTTTAATAACATCATCAATTATTATTGTACCATTAATTGGGCGATTGTAAAGATATTCTACTACTTCTTCCATAGTAACGATAGCAGTTGTCTTCATTCCGAAGTTATCAGAGATTTCTTTTAAAGCGCTCTTTTCTCCCTGACCTCTTTCACATCGGTCTACACTGACCACCAAGCCTGCTACCTGAACATTTCCTTGGGCCTGTAGTATTGGAAGAGTCTCTAAAATAGAGGTTCCAGCAGTAGTAACATCTTCAATTATTACTACTTTATCTCCGTCAGTGATAGGACTTCCAAGAAGAATTCCTTTGTCTCCATGATCCTTTACTTCCTTACGATTGGAGCAATATTTAATTTCCTTACCATAGTGCTCATCAATTGCCATAGAAGTAGCAACACTAAGCGGGATGCCCTTATAAGCTGGCCCGAAGAGTACATCAAAATCTAAACCAAAAGCATTGTTGATTGCTTTCGCGTAGTACTCTCCTAATTTTCTCAACTGAGCCCCGGTACGATAAAACCCTGTATTCACGAAAAACGGAGTTTTTCTTCCACTTTTTGTTACAAAATCACCAAAGCGAAGAACTCCACATTCCACCATAAATTCAATAAACTCCTGTTTGTACTGTTCCATATTTCATAAACCTCCTATACTCTTAGCTTTTATACATTTTCATACCACATTATTTTACACATCCAATTAATTCCTTAATATCCTTAACTCCATGCTTCTTCATAAAGTTCTCAATTCCCTCTACAATCTCTACTGTAGCATAAGGATTGACAAAATTAGCGGTTCCTACACTAATTGCAGTAGCACCAGCCATAATAAACTCCAAGGCATCCTCTGCGTTCATAATACCGCCCATTCCTATGATAGGAAGCTTTACTGCACCCGCCACCTGATACACCATACGGACTGCAATTGGCTTAATAGCAGGTCCAGATAGCCCACCTGTCTTATTAGCTAAGGCAAACGCTCTCTTATTCACATCTATCTTCATTCCTGTTAACGTATTGATGAGAGACAATCCATCTGCCCCTCCTGCCTCTGCCGCTCTTGCCATCTCTGCGATATCTGTTACATTGGGGCTAAGCTTCATGATAATTGGCTGCTTTGCTCTCTTTTTCAATTCACTGGTGATGTTTTCAACACACGTTGGGTTTTGCCCAAATGCAATCCCACCTTCCTTAACATTAGGACAGCTGATATTGATTTCTAACAGATCTACCTGCTCTTTAGCTAAGCGTTCTACCACATCGCAGTAGTCCTGTAAGGATTTTCCACATACATTTACTATAATCTTGGTGTTATATTGTTTTAGAAATGGAATATCATTCTTAACAAATACATCTATTCCAGGGTTCTGTAACCCAATTGCATTGAGCATTCCCCCGTAGGTCTCCGCAACTCTTGGAGTAGGATTTCCTGCCCATGGAATATTGGCAACGCCTTTGGTTACCACCCCGCCTAAGAGGTTTAAGTCAACAAACTCAGCATATTCTTTTCCTGAACCAAAGGTTCCGGACGCTGTAAGAACAGGGTTTTTCAGTTCCACTCCTGCAAAATTCACGCTGGTGTTCATTATAATTCCACCTCCTGGGCATAAAATACCGGTCCATCTTTACAAATACGTTTATTGTTCACCTGAGTTTGTGGGTTCTTTTCTTTGGTCTTACATATACAGCCAAGGCAAGCGCCTACCCCACAAGCCATTCTTTCCTCTAAAGATAACTGGGTAATAATCTGATGCTCTAAGCCATAGGCTTTGACGCCCTTAAGCATAGGCGTAGGGCCACAGGCATAAATCACATCAGCATCCAATTTATTTTCACGGATTGCATCTATAACGTTACCTTTTGTTCCCTGGCTGCCATCCTCTGTGGAGATATATACTTTACCGTAAGGCTCAAATTCCTTATTGAGGAATAATGCATCACGGAAGCCTAAGACAACCTGTACCTCGATGTTCCTTAAAGTTAAGGCTTTTGCTAACTCTAACATTGGTGGAATGCCAATTCCACCACCGATTAGCAATGCTTTACTTCCTTCTAGGTGAAAGCCATTGCCTATAGGCCCTAATACACTGATATATGCACCTTGATGTAGTTTTGAGAATTCTTCCGTACCCTTTCCAACAACCCGGTACACCAACCGAAGGGTTTCTTTCTCTTTGTCAATCTCACAAATACTGATTGGCCTAGGAAGTAATCTACTTCCATCCTGACAATACAGGGAAACAAATTGTCCGGGCTTTGCATTTTCTGCCATTTGTTTATCCTGGATACACATACTATAGATATCCTTTAGAATCTGTTCTACCCTAGTTATGAGTACTGTCTTTTTTACCGATTGCGACATATTATTCACCTATCCTATTCTCTTACGCGCGGTTTCTAAGTTATTTACAAACTACTTATAGTAAAAAGCTTATTTAGCGGCTAAGGCATCCATAATGTCTGCCTTCATGTCTAACACTGCTTGTCTGGAAGCATCTGCATACCCTGTTTCTCCATATCTCTCGTACGCTGGCTGTTTGTAGGCAGCAATGATGCCGCGGGAGGAGTTTACAATAGCACCTAGTCCATCCTGATTGAAGAAGTGTACCAAATCTGCTCCTTTACCGCCCTGTGCTCCATAACCTGGAACCAAGATGTAGGTCTTTGGCATAATCTGACGTAAGAGCTTACCCATTTCTGGATAAGTAGCACCTACTACAGCTCCCACATAGCTATAAGAATCGCCCATACACTGCTCACCCCAGTTTGCAACTAGTTCCCCAACAATTTCATAGATTGGTTTCCCATTTACCTGAAGATCCTGCAGCTCTCCGCTGGATTTGTTAGATGTTTTCACAAGGACGAAGATTCCCTTCTTCTCTTCCTTACAAACTTCGATAAATGGATTCACTCCATCAGAGCCAAGATAAGGATTCACTGTTGCAAAGTCTTCATCAAAGCCTGCGTATGTCTTACTTCCTACAGTTACCTTGCCAAGATGTCCGGTAGCATAGGCTGCGGAGGTAGAACCGATATCTCCCCGCTTAATATCTCCGATTACAACCAGATCCTTCTCCTTACAGTAATCAATCGTCTTCTTGTAGGCTATTAAACCTTCAATTCCAAACTGCTCATACATGGCAATCTGAGGTTTCACTGCAGGAATCAGGTCATAGGTAGCATCCACAATTCCTTTGTTATACTGCCAGATTGCTTCTGCTGCTCCAGCTAAGGTCTCTCCCTTTTCAGCAAACGCTTGTTTCTTAATAAACTCTGGGATATAAGACAACATTGGATCTAATCCAACAACAATAGGGGCCTTATTTTCCTGAATCTTCTTTACTAGTTTGTCTATCATGGTTTTCCTCTCCTTATGAATCTTATATTTGGTAAACTATCTTTCCATCACATATTGTCATTTCCACTTGACCATATACCTTAATTCCGTCAAATGGCGTATTTTTCCCTTTGGAGGCAAATTGGCTGGCATCAATAACTACCTCCTTATCAAAGTCGGCTATGACTAGGTCTGCAGGGGAGCCACTGGCCAGTGAGCCTTTGTCTATTCCAAGAACCTTGGCTGGATTGGTACTCATCTTCTCCACTAACTGAAGCTTAGTCAAATACCCTTTTTTCACCAGCTCCGTTACACCTAGTGAGAAGGCCGTTTCCATCCCAACGATTCCAAATGGTGCCTTATCCATAGTTTGATTATTTTCTTCCTGTCCATGAGGAGCATGATCTGTAGAGATTACCTCCATGATTCCTTCCTGTAAGCCTTTCTTAAGAGCTTCTACATCCTGGGGACTTCTAAGCGGAGGATTCATTTTAAAATCACCGTGGTTTCTTGTAATGTCTTCATCAGATAATGTAAAATGATGTGGGCATACCTCTGCAGTTACAGGCAACCCCATTTCCTTAGCCATCTTCACCAGGTAAACGCTGTCCTCAGTAGAGCAGTGACAAAGATGTAACCTACAATCCGTTTCTTTTGCCATCAGGATATCTCTAGCTACAATAACGTCCTCTACAGAGTTGGTGATTCCCTTTAACCCATACTCCTCTGCCTTCTTACCGGCATTGATTACACCGCCTCGAACCAGACTTCTATCTTCGCAGTGGGCGAATACGGTCAGATTCTCTTTCCTGGCTTCCACCATTGCCCTACTATATAATGCAGTTTCCATAACAGATTTGCCGTCTTCACTAATGGCACAGATTCCGGCTTTCTTCATTTCCTTGTAATTACAAAGTTCCTGGCCAAGCTGACCTTTTGTTACTGCACCAACTGGAAGAACATGAACCATTCCAAGCTCCTTAGCTTTCCTTACCACATACTCTACTACCTCTTTACAATCTGTAACAGGCTTTGTATTTGGCATTGGGCAAATGGTGGTATAGCCGCCTCTTGCCGCTGCCTGTACGCCAGTTTCTATGGTTTCCTTATATTCAAAGCCAGGCTCCCGAAGATGCACATGGAGGTCTATAAATCCAGGCATCACGAATTTACCAGTTGCATCTATAACATAGTCTGCCTGTTCCTCTATAGTGGCAGTAACCTTAGCAATTTTATCATCTTCTATCAAGATGTCTCGAATTCCTTCTGTCTTTGTAGCAGGATCTAATACATACCCCTGTTTTATAAGAATCTTCACTGTGTATCCTCCTTATACTTCTTAATACTATAAAAATAGCAGGTAGGTTGCCATAGCTTATTGTAAACTAGCTATGGCATCACCTAACACTGCCTTATTTCCCATATATTTATGGAATTCATCAAATTCTATCCACTTATAATTATTTAAATCCTCTGATAACACTACTTCCGGATTCTCTGTGGAGCAAAGAAAACTTATGCCTATGTTCCAGGCATCTCCTCGTTCAAAGGTCCAGGTATATAAAATACGTTGTACCTCACAGGTCATACCTGTTTTTTCAAAAAGAACTCTTTGAACAGCTGCCTCTGGGCTTTCCCCAAGAGCCAACTCACCATCTACAAATTCCCATCTACAAGGATCAATAAAATTATCATCGTACCATTTTTCCACAACTAGATACTTATTCGCATCTTTCACGATTCCTTTTACTAATATTCGTAGTTTATCCAAATTGATCGCTCCCTCACCTGTAATATGTAGCACTTCCAAACATAGACAAATCTTCTGTGGGACATTATAACATATACCTTTCATAGTTTCAAATACTATTTCAATGCTTATCAAGATAACAGCAGCGAAAGCGAATGCTTCCGCTGCCAATTTACTAGTGATTGACTTCAATAGTGAGTAACTCTGCAAAATCCTGTCGTTCAAAGTCCTGAATGGAGATGTAGGACTTGTTGGGATTAGCAAAGACAAAGGTCTTATCTACGCTTTCTACATAGTTTTGAATCTTATCATTGGTAGCACTGATAATGGCTTGGAAACCTAATTTACGTATCAATTCCAGACAACTGGCCACCTTTTCTCCATCCATCTTAGAGAATGCCTCATCTAGTACAACCAGTCTAGGAGTAAGTCTTCTTCTAATACTACCACGGAAAGTGATCTTATAAACCTCTGCAAAGCTGGCCAATAACGCGACATACAGAGGATTCTGACCTTCTCCACCAGAATTCTTGGTCAGCATTCTGCTTAAACGCATAGGTGGCATGCCTTCAATAATCTGCTCCATATCAAAGGATAGATAGGTTCTGTAATCCGCATATTTTTCAATATTTCGTCTTGCTTCTTCCAACTGCTCTGGATTACTTTCTTCTGGTGGTATAAAGATATCAATTAACTCATTGATCTGCTCATTGTATTTATCCTCATGACTGGAAGTAAATAAATCCATCTGATTGTCCATATGGTCAGATAAGTTATTCGGATTGATATCCAGATTGTCATCCATGAACATCGGATAGAACTTACCGTCCTCCCCTTTATTCTTCTCAATAACAAAACGATATTTTTCCTTACCAAAATCTGTCTGCCTAAGAATCTGGTTTAGATCATCTTTTTGCTGGATGGCTTCCTTTATAGCATCACGGACTTTGTATACAAAGTCTGTTTTAAAATGAAGTATGGCTTTCTTAGCCTGTTCTGCTGCCAGCTTTGTAAACTCAACCAATTTCTCACTTGACAACTTCTCAAGCAGATCTGCATAAGCGGTATTATCTCTTGCAGTAACACTAAAACCCCGATAGCTATAAGCTGACTTATATTGTTCTCTTCTAGCTATCAAGGCTTCAAAGGCTTTCTCCAGTCTTGCAGTTTCTACTTTGATTAAACCAATCAGTTCCTCATTAATTCTCTGAAGACGATAGTTCTCCTTACCCTGTCGGTATTCTCTATATAGGGCTGCTTTCTCCCCATGAAAGACAAACTGTGCTTGAGCTTTTTCTTTCTCCTCATTTAATGATAGGTATTCCTGCTTTAATCGCTGTAACTCCAACTCCTTAGTTTCCTTAGAAGAAGCTGCTTTATTCAGATTTTGTTGACAGCTAAATGCTTCTACTTCTAACTCGTCTTCTTCCTTACGCCATTTTTCCACATTCTTGCTCTTTAACTCTTCAATTTGCAGCTCCAGATTAGAAAGCTCCGCCTGTAAGCTTTGACAGCGTCTGCTGTCTTTCATAAGCTCCTCATATTCCTCTGGTTCCTTTTCCATGAAATCCATAGCTAACATCTGATCTAAATGCTTTAATTTCTCTCCATATGGGTGCAGTGTTTCTGAAACAGATTTCATATTCTCCTCTAGCATCTCCATCCTTCTGGCCATGCTTCCAGAACCAATATAGGCAAACTTGGTATAGTGCTTTGGTGCAATATGCTGGATTCGGTAACCCTGATAAAGCACACATTCTCTGGTAATGCCACTCTTAGACTGATATAGTTCCTCGACAGAGTTACATTTCACTACCTTTCCCAACAGATAGTCTGTATATGCCTTTACATAAGTATGCTTTGTTAAGATTTCTTCGGACAAAGCACCCTTTTGAGGAATCTTGGTATTCTCAGTAACCTTTACCGTATCTACTAACGTTACTTTATTATATGTTAGAGGGTCTAAGCTTTGATACAGCTCCATGGCTTCTCTACAATATTCTGGTGCCACAATCAAGGCTAATTTCTGATGACTCATATACCCTTCCACTGCATTTTGCCAACTCTCATTCTTAACCTCGATTAAATCAGCCAGAATCTCCACCTCCACTGGTTCTCCAGTGATTTTACGAAGACCATCCTCGATGAATTCCTTCGCTTCCATAACATCCTCCGGATATGCTTTTTTACCGGCTTTTAGGGTGGAGTATTCCTGCTTTAATAAGTCTAGTTGGTCATTATAACTGGTATATTCCTTCTGAATCTTATCCTTTTCTGCTGTTAACTGGGTCTTAAGCTTCTTTAGTTCTTCTTTTACTGCTATAAGCACAGCCACATCTTCCGGATACCGGCTGATAACCTGAAGCTTCTCAGACAAGCCTTCCTCTACTACAACCCCATAGGTTTTCATGGTTTCCTCTAACACCAGATGGAATAGCTGTTCCAGTGTAGTATCAAGTCTCTGTTTATTGCGTTCCATACGACCAAGAAGTTCACTTTTTGATTCCTTCTCACTTTGCAAATGATCGTATCCACTGTTCCTAATAGCAGTCTTAATCTCCACCTGTTTTTTCTGAATCGCTTTCTGACGAGCACTATAATCCTGTACTGCCTGGGCTAATTCACTGATATCCTCCAGGTAAGCCTGTTGCTTATGCTGGTTCGTGGTAATCCGATCAGACAACCAATCTAACTGAAACTGTTTCTGGTTATATTCATATTGCTTAAGTAAGTTTTCAGATCTAGCATATATCTTATATTTATCTTGTATCTCCATTAGATGCTCAATCTCAGCTTTCGTATCCTCTAACTTACGTTTCAAACGGACATACTGAATAACACTTTCCTGCATGTCCTCAATGTGTATATCCTTCTCTACACAGATAAATTCCTTTACGAAATCCTCTAACTTGGTATCCATTCTAAAGGAAATTGCTTTTTTAAATAACATTGGGAACTTTCTATCGTCTAAGCCTCCCAAATAGGTGTCATACAAACGCTGACGGAACTTCTCGTTCGTTCTGGTAATCCACCAGTCCTCGGCATGGAAGCTTCTCTTTAGATATTCCTTTAACTGATTACAGGTCATGGTATTCTTCTCGTACCGATATCCATTCTCCAATCTTGCACCTTTATGCCAGAAAAATATACGATCTACATCATTGGAAGTAGTCTCTACATCAAAAGTGACTCCAATCACCTGATATTCCTTGGTCTCTGTGTTATATAGCTCCAAGACTATGGTTGAGGAGAAATTCTTATTTCGCAAATAAGTGGATTCTCCGGTCTCAGACACATTGTTCATTCCTCGTAGATATTCTATCAGAGTACGATTAGAATCATCCTTAGCCGCCTTATTAAAGAAACCTCGTCCATCTGTATCCGCGTAAAGTAATACTTGTAGGGCGTCAATAACCGTAGACTTGCCACTTCCAGAATGTCCGGTAAAAAAATTAATATTCTTATGAAAAGTTATGACTTTCTCATTAATATAGTGCCAGTTGTTCAGTAGCAAAGAGGTTACACGTAGCATATCACTCATCGTCATCCTCCTCCTTTCTTCCTTGATACTGGGAGAGAATTCCGGCTACATCTTCCGGTGTCAATAACAAATGTATAGTTGGGTAAATAATTAATCTTGTGTCATAGGTCAGATCCTGGAGAGTGTCTAAGATTTCAATGACCTGGTATTTTTTCAAGGTAGATAAAGCCCTTCTTAAATCTGTAGGACTGATCGAACGATTATCTAAGAGTCCGAAAAGCTGAATCTTCTCTACCACTTCCTGAATAGTGACATAGACATGAATAGAATTGGAGGCGGTACTCATTTTCTCATCATAAAGTAGCTTTAAAAGGAGAATAAAGACAGAGGTCAAACGGCTTAACTTTTCTCCTTGAAGAGTACTGCTTTGTATACCGATAATCCCGTACTGTCTGTTTTCAATCAACTCTAAATCCGCTATTTTAAAATATGCTTTCATAAAGTCCAAATGCTTCTCACAAACCCGGTAGGCATGATTGATCTGGTAACGATTTAAGCCACGGTCATATTTCCTTTCTAATACAAAGGTCTGGCTTTGCAGTAGTTTGATTGCAGCAGTAAGTTCCTCCTGCTCTTCTAAAAATAATTGATTATAGTATTCAATCATGGTTAAACTCCTTTAATGGCTTAGTGCTTCTAGTGAAAATAAGGTTTGGATAACTGTAGTGATCATTTCTTAAAATAGCATTTTCCCCAACCCGTACCTCAAATTTACTCTTCTTTCGCAGACTATAGTCATAAGCCAGAATCAACAACTCAAATTCTTCATCTGTGGTAATCGGTTGGTCCTTTGTGGAATAACAGCCTTCTATCATTCTTCCTGACACAAATTCTTCTATCTGCTCCTTACTGTATCTGGTCTTCTTACGATTAGCTATTAGAATCTCTTCTTTGGTAAGCTCTTTGGGTTCCTCTAAGGCCTCTACCGTTTCTTCAAATGGCTTTCTCTTGCCTCGTTTCTTATACATCAGATCCTTCGTTAATATAGTGTTATCATGAAGCTTGACAACCTCAGCGATTCGGTCTAGAATCTCTTCTCTGTTATTTGGTTTTATGACATTTAGAAGAGAAACTATCTGACCACTCATATTCTCATCAGAACTAAGAAGATATTCTAATCGTCTTACCGTAGCCCGTATATACTTGGTGTGCTCCGTATCAATGTAGGCAATTCGCCTCTCCATATTAGAAATACCTCTCTCCACTGCATCAATCATATCATTGATCTCATACTGGGCATCTTTCTCAGTGGTTCCCTCCTTTATAAGCTTTTCCTTTAGCCGAACAAGGCGTTCCTCATCCTCCCTAATGGCACGAAGAAGTCTTTTAATATCGTTTTTATAAATATAAAAGTTATCACTAGTTTTTAATAGTCCATATTTTTTATCCACAATAGAGGTGACATAACCAATTAGATGTTCCTCCAACAAGTTCTCATAACTATCCTTCTTAAGCAGTGCCTCAAAAAACTTGTCCATATTATGAAACATATCCTGTAGTGCACGGTTTAAATTCGAGGTATTCACCATAGCGGTACGAAGAAGTTCAATACCTGACTTTTTATCATAGTAAAAGGAATAAATGTTTGTATACACATTCTGAATATAGATGTCTGTCTCATTGGCCTCAGGCTCTTCAATGTGACGCAAGGCTTCAATAAATACGGACGAATAGTCAGGTATCACTACATTGGTGCGGAAGGTAGTATAATCCTCCACTTTTCTTAACCACTGAAAATACAGCAGACGGCTAAAAATATGGGTAGCCACCGGCTCGGTTTCTTCCGTTTCAATTTCATTATCGTCCTTGGATAATTGTAAGATGCGACTGTTGAACCTGTCATGAAGTAGCTGAATACAGGTTTCCTTAGAGAGAAAATAGTCATTATAGAGATATTCTTCATATATTAATAGAAGGGCTTCTATATAAATGTATCGGTTTTTTGACTGAAATAAGCCAAAAAACTGCTCTGGTATTTCTTTTATGCGATCCATAGTAATCTCCTATCTTGTAATGGAATATGGTTTAACTACTAGATAAAGTAGTTTCCTTCCAAAGCCCATAAAGATATTATAGCATAAATAAGTACCCGTGAAAATAGTGTTTTGCCTGCAAAACTCTCCTCCTGGGTTACAGTCCCACAAGTGGCAATTACTTCTCCATTCCAGTGAGATTATTAGCTTTTAATCTATATCAATTCCTGAATTTCTTTTGTTTCCTCGTTTTCTCTTTACACTACTGCATAGTGAAATATCATACGTATATCACGGAAGCATATTAGGTATTTAAATAGATTGAGCTCCAAGTGTAATATCTCCTGTCGTATAGACAGCAATCATATCACATTTGGAGCTCAATGCACTGGCAGAAAGCCTTATATTAATAGTCTTTTTTAGGTAACACTTTTTTTCTGATATACCAGAAGGTATATTCTTCTCCTTTTAGCGACAGCATCTTCAATAACCTATACAGTAAGCGATTGGTATCCGGATGCATAATATAACGATGTCTGCCATTCAGATAATACTGCAAAGGTGCACTATCATGATAGGCCTCTTTGTTGTAAATCTTGCTGGCGGCAACTCTGTCGCAGAACATTTCTACTACATAATTTACAGGCATTTTCATTCCTACCATCCCACATACTTTATGATTGACCGAATAGTCAATCCAATATTCCATATGGTGTTTGTTACGTCCCTTGTGATGAAGCCAGGCTTCTGAATAGCCTTCTGTCCTACGCTGTACATTATTAGGGCTTTGATTACCCTGATAGTACTTCACTCCAGCAAGAAATTCCTTTGGGGCATATTTGGATAAATCATGAAGTAAACCTTGTTTATACAATCCAACCTTAAAGCAATGCCGCTTTACCATCTTTCTATGGTCATTGACTGTATTCAAATGGCCGATAAAATTCTGTATTTTCATTTCGAATAACTCCTGTTCTTCTAGTTTCCTGCCTGAGAGGCCATGTTATTATCACATCCATTAACCCTACAGCCAACCCTTTCTGGCTGACTATAAGTGCTACCTCGCCTCTTGTCATCATACCAACTCCAATATTTACAAAAAAAACTGGCCCGAATAATATATAGGAATTGATATCCAGTCTTTGAACTATGTAATCAGAGGATTTAATGTTGCAAAGAATTAATCCTGCCACATAACCCAAAGCACTTGGCCGTAATGATAATGATAGCCAAGTCTTTAAAAATTTCATAGCTCAATCTTCTTCGCCTCTTCTTTAAATTAATTCGGACTAAGTATAATCCTTTAAAAAATAAATATCAAGAAGAAACGACATTTTATACTATTTATTATGTATTGTATTAATTTAAGTACTGATATCCATAGTTATATTCTACAACAATTTTTGAAGTCCTTAAATTCACTTTACGTTTCACATTTTTTATATCAAAGGTAAAGGTCAATGCTTTTGATTTATATTTCTTTAAATCAAGTTTTACATTTTTGTAAGACTGTTTTGCTACCAGCTTATGATCTGCATAGATAGAAATATTTATGTTATTATATCTGATTACCTTCTTGTAGGAAGTAGAATTAACTGCATAGCATTTATAGATTAGTTTCCCATTGGAATAATATATAGAAGCATTGGAAAGACTTACCCTTCCCTTTTTCATGCGTCGTCCATTTCTTATTGGGGTAGTGTTAAGCACATTCGCCTTAGTAGTAACCTTACACTTTAGCTTCTTTCCATCTACTGTAGCGTACACATAACAACTGCCTGTCTTTCCTCCCTTAACAACCCCATCATTGACAGTAGCTATCTTAGTGTTGGAGCTTTTCCATGTTACTGTACCGGATCCATCCTTAATCTTTAGAATTCTGGTAAATCCACTAGTTACAGTAATTCCTTCTACCCCCTTATTGCTACTATTGATAATGAGTGGATTGGTAACCTTTACCTGACAGGTCATAGTGTAGGCGCCACTTTTTGCAGTAATCGTTACTTTACCGGTTTTCTTTGCAGTAACTACTCCATTTTTTACTGTAGCAATTTTACTATTTGAAGTTTTCCAAACTACTTTTTGATCGAGGTAAAGTACCTTTAAAGTAAAGCTTTTCTTTATGGCTATCCCTTTGGATTTATAATTCAATGTTGGATGTCTTACGATAATTCGGCAGGTTACTGGAAGAGACCCATCTTTTAGTGATGCAGTTATGGTGCATTGTCCCGGAGCAAGCGCTTTGACATTTCCATTACGGACTGTTGCTACCTTAGCATTACTAGTTTTCCATATTACCTCTTTATTTACCGCCTCCAAAGGACTAACTGTCGCTTTTAACGCCAAATGATGCTTTACATTCATGGTATAAGATTTACGATTTATCGTAATCTTTTTCGCTATCTCATTAACTTTCAACTTTACTGTGATTGACTTTGATTCTATCCCTCTCGTCTTAAAGGTAATTGTAAAGGTCTTACCCGTATCCTCATTGGCTGGGATAAAGGTATATATGGTATTCATTTCATCTGCTATCATTTTATCGTTAACCATCTTACCCTGCTCATCAAGGACAGTTCCCAAATCTACTGATAGTGGATGCTCCATATCCCCCATATTGTACACGATAAGTTTATATGATGTTTTTGGGGTAACCCTTTCTACTGTATTTTCAGCAATCGTCTTATTATTGATTGTGACGATCAACTGATTCCCTAGCTCTTCATTTGCAAAAACGGGAGCAGAATTACTAAGCAATAATACAGCCAATCCCACTACTCCTAAGAACTCAATTATTACCCTATTGATTACCTGTCTCATAATCTACCTCCTTTTTTATCTAAATTCCAATTTCATAAACTTTTCCCTGCTCAATAAACCCACTTTTTTTATAGGTACCATTTGACGGCAGATATGTGGCATCTGAATATAACATGGCTACTTTGCCCTCTTTATGTATCTTTAATGCCAGTTCATGCATCAACATACTCCCAAATCCCTTTCTCCTTTGATAAGGATGGGTATATACTCTATTAATTCTGGCCTGAGCAGGAAACTCATGTGCCACAAATGCAAGGCTTGCGATCTTTACCTCTGGAGTTATCCATACATAAGTATTACCTGTCTGAATCATCCAGGCAGCCTCTTTCTTCAAATCAGTAACACTTACTCCTAGATGTTCCATCTCATTAATGTCTCTGGCTCGTAATTCTGCCACCCTCTCAACCATAGCCATATTCGCCTGTTCCATATGTCCTATTCTCTCGTTGGAATATTCACAGAATCTCCATTTATAAGACATCATCTCCGTTCTAATGCGACATTTTTCATGCAATTTATCCTCCACGATAAGATTTGCAAATGTCACTAATTCTGGTTTTACCATTAATGTTGTATAACTCTTCCAATTAAACTTAGAATAGAGACACTCTCTTAAATCATTTAATTCTTCTTCACTTACTTGTTCATGAGTCCATATCCAGATTGGCGTCTTCCTATTCACTTGACATATCACAACATGTCTTTGGTCAGTATACATC
>JAEZPG010000095.1 GCA_023413555.1 Bacillota bacterium
CTGGTACTGGGAGGTTTATTCGGCATGCCCAAAAACCTCAATTTATTATAGAAACATAAAAACAGCTCTAATGTCAGTGTTGGTGCAGGTGCAACGCACCTCGCACCCCAACACTTGACACAGAGCCGAAAAAACCCCTGTAAGTCAGGCTAATCCTGGCTTACAGGGGCTTCTAATTATACTTTATTCATCAAAATCCATTTCGCTAAAGGACAATTCCTCGCTACTATCGAAATCTTCTCCATATACAGGAACATCTTCATCAAAGTCTTCTAATCCACTGTTTAAAAATTCGGGATTTACCACATCCGTCGTCAGTTTAACGTTACGATATCTCTTCATACCTGTTCCAGCTGGAATCAGTTTACCAATAATTACGTTTTCCTTCAGACCAATCAGTGGGTCAACCTTACCTTTGATTGCTGCTTCTGTAAGAACCTTGGTCGTCTCCTGGAAGGATGCCGCAGATAAGAAGGAGTTTGTAGCTAAAGAAGCCTTCGTAATACCAAGCATCACACGCTTCCCTTCTGCAATCTCTTTCCCTTCTTTTTCAAGTTGTTCATTCATTTCCTCAAACTCAAGGATGTCTACCATGGTTCCAGGCAAGAAATCAGCGTCTCCGTTTTGCTCAACTTTAACCTTCTTAAGCATCTGTCTAACAATCACTTCAATATGCTTATCATTGATATCAACACCTTGTAGACGGTATACACGCTGTACTTCCTGGATCATGTAATCCTGTACAGCACGTACTCCCTTAATCTTAAGGATATCATGAGGATTGACAGAACCTTCTGTCAGCTCATCTCCAGCTTCGATTTCCTGGCCTTCCATTACCTTAATACGGGAACCGTAAGGGATTAGATATGCTTTGGATTCACCTGTCTCATTGTTCTTTACAATGACTTCACGTTTCTTCTTCGTATCGCTTATTTCTACTATTCCACCAAATTCTGCAATAATTGCAAGTCCCTTTGGCTTACGAGCTTCAAACAACTCTTCGACACGAGGAAGACCCTGTGTGATATCATCACCGGCAACACCACCGGTATGGAACGTACGCATGGTAAGCTGTGTACCAGGTTCACCAATAGACTGAGCCGCAATAATACCAACAGCTTCACCAACTTGTACAGCTTCACCTGTTGCCATGTTGGCACCATAACACTTCGCACATACACCAATGTGGGAACGACAGGTAAGAATCGTACGAATCTTAACCTTTGCGTGATCTCCAGCTTCTATAATCTTCTTAGTATTCACAATCCTAGCGGCACGTTTTGGAGTAATCATGTGATTTGCTTTTACAATCATCTCACCGTTGTCATCATAAATTGTTTCACAAGAGTATCTTCCTGTGATTCTTTCCTGAAGACTTTCAATTACCTCCTTGCCATCCATAAAGGCTTTGATCCACATTCCTGGGATCTCTCCTTTACCTTCACAACAGTCAACTTCACGAATAATTAATTCCTGTGATACATCTACCAGTCGACGGGTTAAGTAACCAGAATCGGCTGTACGTAATGCTGTATCGGACAGACCCTTACGAGCACCATGGGCGGAAATAAAGTACTCCAGTACATCAAGACCTTCACGGAAATTCGACTTAATAGGAAGTTCAATAGCTCTACCTGATGTATCAGCCATCATACCACGCATACCAGCAAGCTGTTTGATCTGCTTGTCAGAACCACGGGCTCCGGAATCAGCCATCATGAATATGTTGTTGTATTTGTCAAGACCGGATAGAAGAGCATCGGTAATCTCATCATCGGCGCCTTTCCAAGTCTCAATAACAGCTTTGTATCTTTCTTCATCCGTCAACAAACCTCGACGGAAGTTGTGAGCGATGTTCTCTACCTGTTTCTCAGCTTCAGCTAAAATTGTCTTCTTAGCTTCTGGAACTGTCATATCGGAGATAGATACTGTCATCGCAGCTCTAGTAGAGTATCTGTAACCAAGTGCTTTTACATTATCTAAAGTTTCAGCGGTCTTGGTTGCACCATGAGTATTGATACATCTCTCTAAAATCTGCTTTAATTGTTTCTTAGCAACTAAGAAATCAATCTCATATTTTAATTCATTCTCCGGATTGGTTCTATCTACAAAACCTAAATCCTGAGGAATAATTTCATTAAAAATAATACGTCCAACGGTTGTATCTATCACATAGGAATTGCCGTCCTTATCATATCTACGAACCTTGATGGCAGAATGAAGCTTAACAACATTATTCTCATAGGCTAAGATTGCTTCATTTTCATTCTTAAACGCCATTCCTTCCCCTACTTCACCTGGGCGAAGCTGTGTCAGATAGTAGATACCGAGTACCATATCCTGTGAAGGAACGGCAACAGGACCACCATCGGATGGCTTTAGCAGGTTGTTAGGAGAAAGCAGTAAGAAACGACATTCTGCCTGTGCTTCTACAGAAAGTGGAAGATGGACCGCCATCTGGTCACCATCGAAGTCGGCATTAAATGCAGTACATACCAATGGATGGAGCTTAATTGCTTTACCTTCTACTAGTGTTGGCTCAAATGCCTGAATACCAAGTCTGTGAAGTGTAGGAGCACGGTTTAACATAACAGGATGCTCTCTAATTACTTCTTCAAGCACATCCCAAACCTCTGTTTGAAGACGTTCTACCATCTTCTTCGCAGATTTAATGTTATGAGCAGTTCCTCTTGCAACCAATTCCTTCATAACAAATGGCTTGAATAGTTCAATTGCCATTTCCTTAGGAAGACCACACTGGTAAATCTTAAGTTCTGGACCTACAACGATAACGGAACGACCGGAGTAGTCTACACGTTTACCAAGTAAGTTCTGACGGAAACGTCCTTGCTTACCTTTTAACATGTCAGAGAGAGATTTTAATGCGCGGTTACCAGGGCCGGTAACTGGGCGACCTCTTCTACCATTATCAATCAGAGCATCTACCGCCTCCTGAAGCATTCTCTTCTCGTTACGAACAATAATATCAGGAGCACCTAACTCAAGAAGTCTCTTCAAACGGTTATTTCTATTAATAATACGACGATATAAGTCGTTCATATCACTTGTCGCAAAACGTCCACCGTCTAACTGAACCATAGGACGGATATCTGGAGGGATTACCGGAATAACAGTAAGAATCATCCAATCAGGTTTGTTTCCTGATTCTCTGAAGGCTTCTACCACCTCCAAGCGTTTGATTATTCTAGCTCTCTTTTGACCGGTAGAGTCCTTTAATCCACGTTTTAACTCTACAGATTCCTTTTCTAGGTCAATGGACTGAAGCAATTCCTGAATTGCTTCTGCTCCCATTCCTACGCGGAATTTGTTACCAAACTTATCATAAGCTTCGCGGTATTCTTTTTCGCTAAGAATCTGCTTGTACTGTAAATCAGTTTCCCCTTTATCCAATACAATATAAGATGCAAAATATAATACTTTCTCCAGAGTTCTAGGAGAAAGATCTAAGATTAGACCCATTCTACTAGGAATTCCTTTGAAATACCATATATGAGAAACTGGAGCTGCAAGCTCGATGTGGCCCATACGTTCTCTACGAACACTGGCTTTGGTAACTTCCACACCACATCGGTCACAAACTACGCCTTTATAACGAATCTTTTTGTATTTTCCACAGTGACATTCCCAATCTTTATTAGGTCCAAAGATTTTTTCACAGAACAGACCATCTTTCTCAGGCTTTAAAGTCCTGTAGTTAATTGTCTCTGGTTTCTTAACCTCTCCACGAGACCATTCTCTGATCTTCTCTGGAGAAGCAAGACCTATTTTGATTGCATCATATGTCAACTGTTGTGTAACAACATCAGTAACTTCTGGCATGTATGGCACTCCCTTCTGTTTTACTCATCTTCCATATCAAAGTTGTCAAAGCTTAATTCATCGCCGTCTTCCAAATCTTCATCGTCGGATAGCTCATCATCTTCGTCAAATTCCGGCTCGTCTGCTTCAAATATATCAAAACTAAGGGCATCGTCCTTGCCATCATCCTTCACTTCGCTAAAACCATCTTCTTCAAAGTTATCATCAAAACGGAAATTATCATCACCCTCAATTAAAGGAGTAAGTTCTTCGTCACCGCCATCGATATTCTCTGTCATCTTTACTTCATTACCATCTTCATCCAGAACAGTAACATCAAGCGCAAGAGACTGAAGCTCTTTTAATAACACCTTGAAGGACTCAGGAATACCTGGTTCGGAAATATTCTCACCTTTGATAATCGCCTCGTAGGTCTTAACACGTCCCACAACATCATCGGATTTCACAGTTAAGATTTCTTGAAGAGTATAAGCAGCACCATAAGCTTCCAGTGCCCAAACCTCCATCTCACCAAATCTTTGACCACCGAACTGTGCTTTACCACCCAAAGGCTGTTGAGTAACTAAGGAGTAAGGGCCAGTGGAACGAGCATGAATCTTATCATCAACCAAATGGTGAAGCTTCAAGTAGTGCATGAAGCCAACGGTAACAGCGCCATCAAAGTATTCTCCTGTTCTACCATCACGTAGATGAACTTTACCATCGCGGTTAATAGGAACCCCTTCCCATTGTCTACGATAGTCTTCGTTCTCTAACAAGTACTTCATAAGCTCTGGATCTAAGATATCTTCATACTTCTTCTTAAAGTCCTCCAGAGAGGTATTGACATAATCATTAGCAAGTTCAAGCGTATCCATGATATCGTACTCGTTTGCTCCATCAAATACTGGAGTTGCAACATTAATTCCTAATGCTCTAGCAGCAAGACTTAAATGAATCTCAAGTACCTGTCCGATATTCATACGAGAAGGTACGCCTAGAGGATTAAGAACAATATCAAGAGGGCGTCCATTAGGAAGGAATGGCATATCTTCTACTGGTAATACACGGGAAACAACACCTTTGTTACCATGACGACCAGCCATCTTATCACCAACTTGAATCTTTCTCTTTTGAGCAATATAGATACGAACTGTCTGATTAACACCTGGAGATAACTCATCTCCATTTTCTCTTGTAAATACTTTGGCATCGATAATAATACCAAACTCCCCATGAGGAACACGAAGGGAAGTATCTCTTACTTCACGTGCCTTTTCCCCAAAGATTGCACGCAGAAGACGTTCTTCCGCAGTAAGCTCCGTCTCACCCTTAGGGGTAACCTTACCTACTAAGATATCTCCGGCACGTACTTCAGCACCAATTCTGATGATACCTCTTTCGTCAAGATCCTTAAGGGCATCATCACCTACACCTGGAACATCGCGAGTAATCTCTTCTGGTCCAAGCTTTGTATCACGGGCTTCTGCCTCATATTCATTGATGTGAACGGAAGTATATACATCTTCCTGAACTAATCTTTCACTTAATAATACAGCATCCTCGTAGTTGTAACCTTCCCAAGTCATGAAACCGATTAATGGGTTCTTACCAAGAGCAATTTCACCATTCTGAGTACAAGGGCCATCAGCGATTACCTGTCCAGCCGCTACTTTCTCTCCTCGATCTACAATAGGTCTCTGATTCATGGAGTTACCTTGGTTACTACGAACGAATTTATCTAATTTATAAGTTTTCTTGGTGCCATCTTCCTGACGGATAACAATCTCGCTTGCTGTGGAACGCTCAATGGTACCTGCTGCAGTCGCAACTACACAATCTCCAGAGTCAACAGCAGCTTTGGTTTCCATACCAGTTCCAACTACAGGAGCTTCTGTAAGTAGTAGAGGAACTGCCTGACGTTGCATGTTAGATCCCATCAGCGCACGATTGGCATCATCATTTTCAAGGAAAGGAATCATAGCAGTAGCAACGGAGAACAACATCTTAGGAGATACATCCATCAAATCAACCGTAGATTTAGCAAATTCAGAGATTTCTTCTCTTAAACGGCCAGCTACGGAATTTCTTACAAAATGTCCTTCATCGTCAAGAGCTTCGTTAGCCTGTGCCACTATGAATTTATCCTCTTCATCCGCTGTCAGATAAACTACTTCATCTGTTACAATTGGATTCTTAGGATCTGACTTATCAATCTTTCTATAAGGAGCTTCAATAAATCCATATTCATTAATTCTTGCATAGGATGCAAGAGAGTTAATCAAACCGATATTAGGACCCTCAGGAGTTTCGATTGGGCACATTCTACCATAATGGGAATAGTGTACATCTCGAACTTCGAATCCAGCACGATCTCTGGAAAGACCACCAGGTCCTAAGGCAGAAAGACGTCTCTTATGAGTTAACTCAGAAAGAGGGTTATTCTGATCCATGAACTGGGACAACTGAGAACTTCCGAAGAATTCCTTGACAGCTGCTGTAACCGGCTTAATGTTAATTAAGGATTGAGGAGAAATACCTTCTAAATCCTGTGTAGTCATTCTTTCACGAACAACTCTTTCCATTCTAGAAAGACCGATTCTGTATTGGTTCTGTAATAGCTCACCAACCGCACGAATTCTTCTGTTACCCAAATGGTCGATATCATCCTTATTACCTATATTGTGTTCCAGATGCATGTTATAGTTAACAGATGCGAAGATATCCCAAACAGTAATAAACTTAGGAACCAACTTGTGTATGTTGGACTTAATCGCTGCAATCAATTCTTCTCTATCTGAGTATTTGTCTAGCAAATATTTTAATGCAAAATAATATACGTCTTCTCTAATTCCTAATTCAGCCTTATCAATTCCCTCAACATAATGAGCGATATCAACCATACGGTTGGATACTACCTTTACTTTGCGATCTTCTGACTCTATCCAAACATAAGGGACACCGGAATTCTGAATCTGAGTTGCCCTCTCCTCAGTCAAGATAGTACCTGCTTCTGCAATTACTTCTCCTGTAGTCTCATCGATTATATCCTCGGCCAATTTGTGATGAGTAATACGATTCTTTAAGGCTAACTTCTTATTAAACTTATATCTACCAACCTTAGCAAGGTCATATCTTCTCGCATCAAAGAACATACTTCTAAGTAATGCCTCAGCACTTTCCACGCTTAAAGGTTCACCTGGACGAAGCTTCTTATAAAGTTCAAATAAACCTTCTTGATAGTTGGTTGATATATCCTTCTGAAGAGTAGCTAAAATCTTAGGCTCTTCCCCAAAGAAATTAAGAATCTCAGCATTTGTTGCTGCGCCAATTTCTTCATCTACATTCCAACCCTTTTCCGGATCTACACTGTAGTCAAATTTACTTCCGTGTAAAGCTCGTAACAATACTGTTACAGGCACCTTTCTGTTCCTATCAACGCGCACATAGAAAATATCATTGCTATCTGTCTCATACTCTAACCATGCACCTCTGTTAGGAATTACTGTGCAAAAGAACATTGGTTTGCCAAGCTTATCACGATCTATAGCATAATAAATACCAGGGGAACGTACTAACTGGCTAACAATAACTCTTTCAGCACCATTAATCACAAAGGTTCCAGTATCAGTCATTAAAGGTAACTCGCCCATGAAAATATCATGTTCGTTAATTTCATCATTTTCCTTATTATGAAGTCTAACCTTCACTTTTAATGGAGCTGCATAAGTCGCATCTCTTTCTTTGCACTCTTCGATAGAATACTTCACTTCGTCTCTACATAGTGTAAAACCTACAAAGCGTAAACTAAGATGTCCATTGTAGTCTTCGATTGGAGAGATGTCATCAAATACTTCATTGAGACCTTCGTCTAAGAACCACTTGTAAGAATCAGTCTGCACTTCGATTAGATTTGGCATGTCGAGTACTTCCTTTTTCCTGGAGTAGCTCATTCTAACACCTTTACCAACCTTGATGGGACGTATTCTGTTCTTTTCCATTAACGTTTCACCCCTTGAATTTATTGTAATTATATTCTATAACTAATACTTGCACTAACTATGCTGCACCTCACAGTGCTCATAAAATAAAGCCTTTCGGCCTAATCACATCTTCCACATCAGCTGCTTCAAACGAAGTTGTATGAATGTATATAAAAAGACTTTTCTTTTTCACTGCTGTATGCTATAATTAGTTTAATAGGTATTTTATTGCATACGACACCACAATAGTGCATTTTTCATATTAACATATTCCCGTCAAGATGTCAATTGATTTTTGACGTCTTTTTGGTTTTTATACGCAGTTTTATTATATTTTTTTGAACTTTTCGAGGTTGTCTATACCTATTCTACACATATTACCAGAATAGTATTCAAAACACCTGCCCTAGACTTATAATCTAGGGCAGGTGTTTATATTAATCCACGTTCCTTGGCAATGCTAATGGCCATGGAACGTTTATTTACTTTTAATTTACTGTAGATACTTTTGGTATGCTGTTTGACTGTGTTTAAACTAATGCAACGTCTCTTGGCAATTTGAATGAGGGTATCCCCTGTATATAGCTCTAATAACATCTCTATCTCTGTCTTTGTCAATATATCGTTTTGCTTTGCCGACGGTATAAGATATTTGGGGTAATGCTTCGCTCTAGCATTGACCTTAAGTAAAATCTCCTGAAACTCATTCTCATAACCTATGTTCGGAAGCTTCTTTGCTACAGAAAATACGATAGGCTGAATTGCAACACCCTCATATATAATAATCTGATTCAGACCATGTTTCTTAGCTAGCAAGTATGCCTTGAGAAAGAATCGAATTGCCTGCTCTTGCATATTTTTGCGATAATAGATGATGGAATATAATATATAGCATTCCACCCGATCTGCTTCAAAACCAAACTCCTCACAACTTTTAATTAAAGCATCTAGTTTTTGTTGTGCATCATATAAATCCTCAACTAGAATCTGTACTCTAATATGTTGTAGGAAATATCTAAAACTAACTAGATTATGTGTGTCATATAAATCTTTTCGCTGCTCTGATATCCATGTATTAATCTTCTCTATATTACGTCGCTGTAGCCATATTTTAATATAGAAGGAATCAAATTTATAAAGATAGTCTGCTTTAGTTATGTGCACCTTAATAATCTCTTCTTTTTTACCCAATATATCATACTTCTCTATGTCATAAGATCGTTGGGTATCCAGAAGGAACAACTCTCCATACAGCCCAGGTCCATACATCTTGTACTTCCTGCAACCACATACTCCTATTTCAAGACATTTTACTGCCTCTTCCATACGGAATGACTGGCAATAGCGAATCCCCAAATAAAGCATTATCAAAGCATACAGTTGTTCTCCTAAATAATGTTCTAATATTGGATTCTCTAAAAATCGTTCTACTCCATCATCAAAATTCCATCTTCTTAGTAGTAAGAAAGTCACCATATCCATTTCTTCATATATAAATAACTTCTTAATGAATTGATTCATGGTAAAATTCTTATCACTTTTTCTCACAATATGTATGAATTCGTCTACTGTAGTCGTAGGGGATATAAGCATAATATAGACATACGTCAAATCCATGTGCACCCACTGAGCCTCTGTTAGTTCAGAAGTGGTGTACTTATGCATAAAGGCCTCATACCATTTGGTAAAACCAGTCATATCAAATTGTACAAGACAGTTTATTATCTTCCAGAAAATAGCTTCTGCACTACTCTTAATAATCTCCTCAGGAATACTATGATAATATTTCACATACTGAGATTGTAATTTATGATTATTAGAAGTTTTTTGTAGTTTTAATAAGGAGCGTGTTGCATCTTCATATGCCCCTATCTTAACATTAAGCGCTGTCACACTCGCATAATCCTTCTTACTTTCATAGTAACGAATCGCCTCATTGTTCACATTTAAATAATCCTCTCTATCCAATAACACAGAAAACAATCTCTCTAAAAGATTTAATATTAATTTTGTAAAGACCAAATTATCTCTCTCGTCCTTGACAAGAAAGCAATTCCTATCAGCAAATGCCGTAAGTACTAGGTAATTATCATTATCTCCGTAGATTATACGAATAACTTCCTCATTAATCTCATTAAATGGATATACCCTTTTTATTATTTCAAACTCTTCCTGTGTCCAATAATCCACTACTGTAGCTTTTAAATGCCAGAATACTTGCTCTCGTACATGTTCTATCAATTCCTGATAAGTTCTTCCATTCTTCTCATACTGAATTACCATAAGATCCAGCATGATTGGCATTACAAAGGCATCGGCTGGCAAAGCAAAGCTATCCATCTCTAAATTACAATGTTTGAATACATTAATATACTGTCGAATCTCATTCGTATTGAACATCAGATTCTTACATGATATTAAGTTCGTTCGTTGTACAGTAATCTCATCTGTGACATAATCAGGAATTCTGCCCTTTGTAATAAAACAAATTCTAGAATCAGGAGGAAGACCCTTATTTATATCCACTATGTATTTATCTAAAGGGCCAAAGGCAACTTTCTCATAATGATCCCAAATCACCAATACAGAATCCTGCTCTTTGTTTATAGCTTCCTTTAAGATATTCATTAATTTCTCGGAACTCTCATTACAATCTACCCAATATATGTTGTATTGATTCGACAATTTACGATGAGCCATCCATTTTACAACCAGACTTGTTTTCCCAAGGCCAGTTATCCCTTGTATGAACGTTGTATAATATAATTTTACGCTTTTGTCCAGTATACCCAAAATACGATCACTTATATATATTTCCTTATTCAATTTTGGAGGAATAAATAGACTGTGCCTCATTCTTTATCTTTTCCTTCCTATGATACTTTATTATCGAATTTATAGTATATATGTTATCTAAAATATTACATTATTATAGATATATTATCAATCATTATCTATGTATTATCCACTGAAAACAAATAGAGAGTTCAGGAAATTTCCTATCCAATAACAAAAGAGTCCGTATACAGATGTTAACATCGAATACGAACTCTTTTATTATTCATACATAAACTTCCTGGCTCTTTTTACAACAAACTCTAAATTATTTAAGAGTAACTTTAGCGCCTTCAGCTTCAAGTTTAGTTTTGATTTCTTCAGCTTCTTCTTTAGCAGCTGCTTCTTTAACAACCTTAGGAGCTCCATCAACTACTTCTTTAGCTTCCTTTAAGCCTAAGCCTGTAATCTCACGAACAACTTTGATAACCTTAACTTTGTTAGGGCCAACTTCTGTTAATTCTACATCAAATTCAGTTTTTTCTTCTACAGCAGCACCAGCGTCTGCAGCAGCAGCTACTACTACACCAGCAGCAGCGGAAACACCAAATTCTTCTTCACATGCTTTTACTAATTCGTTTAATTCTAATACTGTTAAGCTCTTAATAGCTTCGATAAATTCTTGAGTTGTCATTATTAATTACCTCCAATTAAATTTTAAATGAATTATACGGACCTTGTCCCTGTTACTATCTTAGGCATACGCCTGTCTGTCTAAGTTACAACCGGTCTTACGCTTCTTTGCTCTCAGCAATCTGATTAATAACTCTTGCAAAGTTTGTAATAGGAGATTGTAAGCTTCCAAGTAATTTGGAAATAAGAACTTCTCTGGAAGGAATGTTTGCAATAACTTTAACGCCATTAGCATCATAGAAGATTCCCTCTACTACTGCACCCTTAAATTCCAGTTTGTCATTTCCTTTTGCCACTTCATTAAGAACTCTAGCTGGAGCAGTTGCATCTTCCATACCAAATGCAATTGCAGTAGGTCCTTCTAATGTAGCGTCTAATTGAGCGTAATCAGTACCTTCGAAAGCTCTCTTAAGCATAGTGTTTTTGTATACTTTGTATACAACACCAGCTTCTCTTAATTTCTTACGCATAGCAGTATCCTGCTCTACTGTTAAACCACGATAGTCAACAATAACTGCGGATTGAGCTTTAGAAGCGAACTCTTTAATCTCGTCTACAATAGGTTGTTTTAATTCTACCTTTGCCATTATGCTGTACCTCCTTATAGAATGGTGGCTGAAACCTCAGCCAAGGCACCGCCGCTATATTATGAAACAAAGTTTCTTCATGAAAAAAACCTTGCTGTAAGACAGCAAGGTTCTATAAGTTCATACATGAATCTCTTATATTTCCTCGGTAGGCGATTTCAACTTATGCCTTACGGCACCTACTGTCTTCGGCAGCTATAAAAATCGTGCGTATCACGCTCGATCTGATAAAAGTATAGCATGTGACATTGCAATGTGTCAATAATAATTTTTTTGAGATGCAAATAGTCAGGAAGGAAACTTTCCACTAGTCAAGTACTTGATAAAATTCGAACCAGTGATCTTCTACTTTGTATCTCCTTCTTTATTGTTATGTAAAATACAGAAACACGCTATTGTTCATTATTCTCTCTAATCATGTCACTTCCAATTCTTTTAAAATATCTTGTGCAAACTTAGATAAGGTTCTCTTTCCATAATCATCCTGATTAATATAAGTAGAATAAAGAATCCGATATGCTTCTTCTATTGAGTCAAACATACCTTCTTGATTTTTCATTATTTCATCCACATATTCCTGACTAAATATGGTACGTTTTTTTATTAGATCTTGAACCACGTCTCGATGAATTTGATATAAACCTTCTAAGTTAACTACTTCGATGTTTTCTCTAATAATTTCATCCAAAACTTCTATATATATTTCTAGAGCATTTTTGTCTTGCATATAGTTTGTATTTTTAATGTGATAGCTAAATCTCAGCATTTCATCTGTCTTATAATTTACATTATGTGGTGAATATGTGAACTCGCTTTTTCTCTTAAGCATATTACATGCTGGACACACCGGTATTAAGTTGTAAAATGATACAGCAAATATAGGATAGTCATTTTTATTGATAAAATGATCTAGATGAGATGTATTCACAGTACCCGAAGAATTAATATAATTTCTATTACAGTATGGGCATGCTGTAACATCTAACTTTGTTAAGATATACGTTCTGGTTTCACTTGTCATACCAGCATATAATGAATCGACAATATAACATATTTCTTTCCCTTTTTTATTAAGCCTTTTTAGTTTGTCCATTGATATACCATTGTCATCAATAAATTTCTTTAATACTATAATTTCATCATATGTTGCACATATGATTTTTTCTATATTATATGTTTTTCCAGAAATATGTAGGTTTTTCAAGCACCAATCGTTAAGCTCTACTATCTTTTTAGGATCTCTCTTTTTAAGAACTAAATTATAAAATTCTTTTACTGTCTCTTTTTTTTCTTTATCTTCTAATTTATTAAATTGTAAGGGTATCATTCCTTCTCCTTTGATACAAGGCGTTGAATTTCTTTTTCCAAGAACACCCTCCGCCTTTCAAGTGCACATATTTTATTTGTTTCTTTACTGCATTTATCAAGCATTATGAATAGCTTTTTTCTAATTAATTCATTTCCAATCCACAATATTTTCTCATTAAATACCAATACTTCAGCTTCTGACAATTCACACTCCTGTTTTATTGCAGAAGCTAATCTTTTAAGCATTTTATTAATTTCTATAGTTGCGAACTTTCCCATACTGCCTTCATTAAGATAAAAAGCATCATTTAACAAGGTATATATATCCGTTCCAAATGTTTGGATATGCTTACAAGTTTGGTCTGGAATACTATTTCCATCTACCTGTTTCAAGTATATAGTATTCTCCCTTGGAATATCTGATAGTACCAATGGCGAGTGTGTAGCAAAAATAATCTGAACTTTGTAATTAGCAAATTGCCTTTTTACTTCTTGTATCATATTATAAACCATATTTTTTTGCCATTCTGGATGTAAATATAGATCAATCTCATCTATTAACAAAAGAATAGAACTATGTAATTCAGCTGGCTTTGTTTTGTCAATTTTATTGAATTCGGGCACTAGATTAAGCCATGAAAAAAAATTTTGAAATGCTCTTTCTCCAGATGACATTTGTAAATTCCCAATTTCAATATATTTCAGAATAAAAGAATAGTCTTCCTCATATCTTGTTTTTATGAATTTTAGAAATTTTATATATGCCTCTTCAGATAATTTTATATCTAATATTAAGTCTGTTTTATATGCGAGATCCTCTATTGGAACAGTATTTTTATAGACCATTGCATTTACTTTAAGCTCGTCAAAGAACTTTACTTCATTTATACCTGCCTTAAAATATTTTCTAATTCTATCATTATTTTGTGTTTCTATTATATTTGTAATTAAATCTTGTATTTTTGATATTGTATTTTTATGTTCATATACTTTCAGTGGTAAGTCTAATGTAAGGACGCACTCAAAAAGCAAATTCAGGTTAATCTTCATTACAACATCCTTCAAATTAATATTATCATAAATCGATAAATACTTTCTAAATTCCTTATATTTTTCGTAGAAATACTTTTTGTTCTCATTAAATTCTTCTTTGTTAGCATCTTTACTAAAATACGAGTAGCGCTTTACTAACATATCTTCACATGATGCAAACTGTATGTGTATTGAAGTTGGAACGATACCATCATATCCAGCTAGTAATTTACTATCATACAATTTATAAAAATACAACATATCGCAGATTTGCTGAAAATTGGCTAATGTTCTCTGTTCCTTAATAACATCATAGTTAAAATACCAAAGTTTAGAGTCAAAAAAATCATTTGTTTCTAAATGTAACATTGTAGTATAATATATTCTAGCTATAGTACTTAATGCAGTAGGTGAGAGTATGATTCTAGATAGTTTACCATTACTAGATGTCCCATTCTCCCCATAGTTATATGAACTATTCGTTAAACATACGGTAGTTATATCGCTTAAGCCTTTACCTTCACTTAAATGGTCCTTACTTTCCTCTGTACTTTCATAAAAACTTACAGCGTCATACGGCGTCTTATTTAAAAATGTATTTGTTGCAAAATTATGATATATAATCAACTCGTCATTCTTTTTAAACACAAGTAGCTTTTTATTGCTCTCGTAACTCTCTTCTTCAAAATTGATATATTCATTTCTCTCCTTTTTAAATCTTGGATAGCATTCCAAATCACTTAGTTCGCCTAACAAAGATGTCTTACCTGATCCATTCTTCCCAACAATTGCTGTAATATTAGTTATAATTTGTTCCTCATCAAAAAAATTCTGAATATGTGATGTCTTAATTGTCTCGCTTAATACATATGTTCCATTGTCACAATGTAATTCAAAACTATAACACATGGAGAAATTATATCCTTGTTGGACTATGTTTTTGCCCTTATTTATCCATATATATATTAGTTCCATAAATACTCCCTTCAATGTATAACCTATTATAATTCTTAGTAAATATTACTATATTTTTCTATTTATTACAATATAAGCGTATTATTGTACAACAAAATATATCATATTAACAGATTAATAGCTCCCTAATGGTCAGTTATAAAATAACCAATTTATTATTTTCTTCAATTAATTAACCGCCTCCTCTCAACTAAGTAATTTCTTATATAATACATTCATCCCATAAGCTCTTAATGGCCCAGTAATTACAATAGCCATAACTGTTACAAATAAAACAATCTTTTCAAAAACTAATCTTGTTGCAAGAAGTACTGACACAACCTCTGCCGTTCAAAGTTTTACGAGTTTTTCGTTCAATCTTTTTAACATATGCTGAACCTCATACTTACCACAAATGCGCCATACTAACGATTGTAAGAATGTTGAAAACAGCAACTGGATCGGAATAAAAAAACAATACTTCCTATATATTATTTCTTATAATCTTCAGTAAACTAATACCCAAATAGGATAAAGCAATACCTATATTATTCGCTTGCTTTTTATACTTCTGTTTGCCACCCCTTCATCATCCCTGAAAATCACTGGGGCTCTTAGGGCAATCCAAGCCTCTTCATGGAAGGCTGTTTGCGTGCGTCGGTCCTTGCGCTGGGTTTATGGTGGTCAAAGCATAAATTGCCTTGTACCATGCAGAGTCAAGAACCAAAAAAATAATTCTGATAATAGGATTGCAATGCCACGTATTGCACATACAAATAGAAAGGAGAAAACATGGCTGCTTTTTAGCCGATGTTTTTCTCCTTTCTATTCGTATAGCGAAGCGTATCCTATTATCATAATTATTCGCAACACCCTATATTCTGCATGATACAAGGCTCAACAACCCTAACGTCCACCATCCGGCGCTAGTACCGCTACGCACACAATCCATGCGAGAGCTTGCCTTCCATGAAGAGACTTTAATTGCCCAAGCCCCTGTAATTTTAAGGGATATCACAACCTCTCGGGAGGCCACTCACTAAAACCGCCCTGTGACAATTCACAGGGCGTTCATTATTATCTCTATATTATAATTTGGATGTGCTTACTCTAACACCAGGTCCCATAGTAGAAGCAATAGTCACGCTCTTTAGGTATTGACCTTTCGCAGCTGCAGGTTTTGCTTTTACAATAGCGCCGATTAAAGTGTTGAAGTTTTCAGCAAGTTGCTCCTCAGTAAAGGAAATCTTTCCAACAGGACAATGGATAATGTTTGTCTTATCCAATCTGTATTCGATCTTACCAGCTTTAATATCATTAACAGCTTTTGTAACATCCATGGTAACAGTACCAGCTTTTGGGTTAGGCATTAAGCCCTTTGGTCCAAGTACACGGCCAAGACGACCAACAACACCCATCATATCAGGAGTAGCTACAACTACATCAAAGTCTAACCATCCTTCATTTTGGATCTTAGGAATTAACTCGTCACCGCCAACGAAATCAGCACCAGCTGCTTCTGCTTCTGCTACTTTATCGCCTTTTGCAAATACTAAAACTCTGACAGTTTTACCAGTTCCATGTGGCAATACTACTGCACCACGAACCTGTTGATCTGCGTGACGTCCATCAACACCAAGTCTGATATGCGCTTCTACTGTTTCATCAAATTTTGCAACAGCTGTCTTTTTAACTAAACTAACCGCTTCTGCTGCATCATATTGCATGGTTCTATCCACAAGTTTTGCAGCTTCTACGTATTTCTTTCCTCTTTTCATTCTATTAACCTCCTAGTGGTAGTATCGGGAGCTTTGCCCTCCCACGTATCTACGAACCGTTACCGGCATGAGATCTATTTTAATTGCCTAATTTTCAATTTGCGATGTTTGAAAATCTAATTGCTTCTATCTATATTGAATATTATTCTTCTACAACAATACCCATACTTCTTGCAGTACCAGCGACCATACTCATAGCAGCTTCAATGCTGGCAGCGTTTAAGTCTGGCATTTTTAATTCAGCGATCTTCTGAATCTCTTCCTTAGAAATAGTAGCAACTTTTGTCTTATTAGGAACTCCAGAACCAGATTCAATCTTACATGCTTTCTTTAAAAGAACAGCTGCTGGTGGAGTCTTAGTGATGAAGCTAAAGCTTCTATCCTGATATACAGTAATTACAACCGGGATAATCATACCATCCTGATTCGCAGTTCTAGCATTGAACTCTTTTGTGAACTGTACAATGTTCACACCATGCTGACCAAGGGCTGGACCAACTGGTGGTGCTGGTGTAGCCTTTCCAGCTGGAATTTGTAATTTAATATAACCTGTAACTTTCTTTGCCATTATAGCATACCTCCTGAAATTTGTGGTGTTATCGGGAGTCTTCCCTCCCACCATCT
>JAEZPG010000011.1 GCA_023413555.1 Bacillota bacterium
CCTCCTATGTAATATTTGTGGTTGGCGAACCGAAAATATTATATCATAGGAGGTTTTATACTTGAAGCTAAAGCTAACTGGGGACCACCTGCATAGCAGGTGGTTTATTTTTATGCCATCACAATAAAAACCCCTGCCAATTTTGCATTGACAAGGGTTTTACCATAACGTTCTTCTAATAATATACACATATTATATTATCTTCCTGAATTAGGATTAGATGGCACATTATCAGGGTTGGTTTCTGTTGAAGAAGAATAATCTCCACGGTTTCCTAATGTTATCTTAGCTGTTTTTTCCTCATATCCATTGCTACCAACTCTCTGATAGGTAATGGTTACTTCACTACCACCACGTTTCATGGACAGATACTCTTGGAAAGCATTTGCAGAAGTAATACTTCTGTCGTCAATTCCCGTAATAACATCACCAATCTGAAGTCCTCCTTTACTGGCTGGACTATTTTCTTTTACCATGGTAACATAAATACCTTTTGGCATATTGTATCTTTGCAGATAGGTAGGATCGATATCACTAAACCTTACACCTAAATATCCTTTTTCGCTATCTGGAATATCAGAGTTGTTAATCAGATTATTAATGATTGGCACTGCATAAGTGATTGGAATAGCATAACCAATCCCTTCAACCTCAGTAGAAGCAGTTTTTAATGAGTTAATTCCTATTACCTGACCAGATGCATTTAACAATGCTCCACCACTGTTACCAGGATTAATAGCTGCGTCAGTTTGAAGTAATTTCATAGAAAAATCATCTGTCTGAACCTCACGGTCTTTTGCGCTTAAATAGCCAACTGTTACTGATTGTCCATATCCAAGAGCATTACCAATGGCGACTACCATTTCGCCAACTTTAGTTTGATCAGAATCACCTAAGGTAGCAATTCGAATTGCTTTCTTGGTAGATTCCTTCATTTTACTCATATCGACTGTAATTACTGCCAAGTCATTACTGGAATCTGTACCTTTAATAGCAGCTTCAACCGCTTCTTGATCGGCAAATGTGACATTTACACTCTTTGCATTTGATACAACATGATTATTGGTAGCAATTAAAAGTATGTTATCATTCTGACCAATAATAATTCCAGAGCCTGCACTTTGAGCATCCTGACTGTAAGGCCTACCCCAAAAATTACCTGTCTGTGTTATTACAGAGTTGATAGAAACGATGGAAGGCATTACCGCTTCTGCAACACCAGAAACATCATTGACGGTTGTTCCAGTAACTGCATTAGTACTAACTATGGTACCTTCTTTACTTCCAATGTTCTTACCATCTGTATCCACATTAGTATTTGCTGTCCCTTCCTGAATTAACTGATTCTTAGAATTGTCGTTTTTAGATTTGTTTAAAGCATAAACTCCTCCAAAAGTTCCACCTGCCACTAGACAAAATACTAGACCAAAGGCTAATCCCTTTAGTACTTTATGAGATTCCTTCTTTTTAACTTGTTCTGGATTACCAGAGATTGCTTCACTTGTATTTAAATCATTATTATTATTTGCCATATCATTTACTTTGTCATTATAATTTTGATACATAATCATCACTCCATTCCTAATTGACATTTATGATAGATATTATTCTCTCATCTAGTATTTTTATTTTATGGCTCAATCATAACAATCATTTATGAACGTTCTGTGTTCACTTTGCAAATAATATGTGAAATGACTAGTATTTATCATTACTATAATAATTCCCTAATATTCGTAAATTACTAGCTTCTGCCTGGATCCCAATGATAGCATTTCTAACTCCTGGTTCTAAAAGGTTTCCCTCAAAGTCAATAAAAAACCGATATTCCCATGTTTTGCCACTAATTGGTCTAGATTCTATCTTTGTCATATTCAGATTATTATACATAATATGAGAAAGCATATTATATAGGCTTCCACTTTCATGAGGAAGTTCAAAGCAAATACTAACTTTGTTAGCGCTCTTCTGAAAAATATGCTTCCTCGCAATAATAATAAAGCGTGTGGCATTTAAGGCTTCCCTATTAATTCTCTGTTCTAGGATCTGAAGATCATATAACCTAGCAGCTCTTGTACTGCTAATGGCCGCCTGAGTAGTTTTTCCTTCCTCTGCTACCTTCTTGGCTGCTGCTGATGTACTTTCCGCTTTTTTCAGTGTTATCCATGACTTATCTTCAAAATAAGATTTACATTGCATGATTCCCTGTTCGTGACTATACACTTCTCTAAGTTCTTCTACAGTAGCACCTTTAGGAGCCATAAGTACATGCTCCACTTTTAAAATATGTTCTCCAATAATAGTGTTTCCATATTCTATCAATAGATCAAAGATATCCGATATTCCACCTGTTGAGGAGTTCTCTATCGGAAGTATGCCATATTCTACTTCTCCTTGTTGTACTAACTCCATGACATCCTTAAATGTTTCTGTCGGTAGCCCTCTTACTTCTCCCTGAAAGAACTCGCACATTGCTTGCTCCGTATAGCTTCCTGGTTCACCAAAAAATGCCACCCTAGTATTGACATTATAAGAGAGGTATTCATAAGGCTTAAAGGTTTCCTCCTTCTGGGTACTTGCTAACAGGCCATATTGCAATTTTCTACTAATAGACATAATTTGAGCAAATAGCTCCTCTACTCCATGCTCATTAAACTCTGAAGTAGCCATTTTTTTCACTTGATTTAATTTGTGAATTTCGCGCTCTCTATCATAAACCTGTTTTCCAGTCTCAAGCTTATATTCTGCCACATCCTTGGCTATCTTCATTCTTTTTTCAAAAAGTTCAACAATCTGCCTGTCAATTACATCAATCTTATCCCGGCTATCCTTTAAATCAATCATACATACCCTCCATCTTCTACTTTATGTATTCTAGCCCATAGCTTAGGGTGTTACTTTTTGTCTAATCCATAATAACATACATTATAACGGCAGAAGTGTTACTTGGCAAGATATCTACCCTAGAGAAATGATTGTAGTTTTATACATATTACGCTATAATTAACCATAAGGGGGTGTCAACTTGAAAAAGAAAACAGGAATCTTAATTATAGGATTTACTCTTTCCATTTTATTATTATATATGTTGTATTATTTTAATACGAAATTGTATTATAACGAGGAAAATGCCGATGGAAACACTTGTGGAAATTTATATAATAGTGGTCTCTTTTGCCAACTGGACAATAAAATCTACTTTTCCAATCTAGCAGATAACGGTACATTGTACTCCATGAATACTGATATGAGTACATATAAAAAAATAAGTGATGATAAAGTAAATTATATTAATGCAAGTGGTCATTACATCATTTATAATCGGATTAATAATAAAAAAGAACATAATAGCGGATCTGTGTTAGAATTTATCAATGTAGGAGTTTATAGAATCAATCTAAATGGCGAAAACATAAAACGATTGGATAAAGCATCGGCTGGAACTGTGCATCAATTTGGAAATGATATTTACTACATCCGTTACGATAAAGATGATACTTATACTCTGTATTCTGTTGGGCTTGACGGACGTAACCAAAAGCAGGTACTCAACGAAGCTGTCTCCCCTGCCATGGTGACTGATGAATATATTTATTATACCGGAGTAAATCAGAATCATAATATTTACCGCCTGTCTAGGAGTTCCTTTCAGAAAGAATTGATAAAGGAAGACAACTACAGTCAGGTTATTCTGCAGGGTTCTTCCATGTTTTGCATAAACAATTCAGACAATTATTCACTTGTCCAAATGAACACAGATGGTACATCGGAAAAAACAATTGTAAGTGATCGGGTGGCTACCTATAACATTACCCCAGATGGCAACTTTCTCTTCTACCAAACTGATGGTGGTGACCACAACGGAGTTTACTTTGTAAATCTTTCTACTGGAGAGACAGATTTAATTCAGGCTGGTAATTATCAGAATCTTTGCTTAACAGACGACTATCTATTTTTTAATAGATTTGATTCTACTGCTATGTTCTATGTAGAATTAAGTAATCCAAACAAAGCTAGTGAGTTTATACCGAATGACAAGTAATAAGAATGTATAGCACAAAAACAAAGGGAGGTCTGCTTTATCATTACAGATCTCCTTTTAATTTATCCATTATCTCTCATCCAGCATTTCATATGATTCGCTATCTTGGGCACCTGGCCTAGATAGGAAAGAGAGCCGAAGCAAAGAATATACTCATCCTTTTTCACAATATCTGTGGCCAATGTAAGCGCATGCTCTAAATTATCAGCATCTATTACCTTTTTGCAATACTTCTTCGCCACCTTTGCCAGTTCACTAGAGGCCAGTCCTCTTTCACCAGGCGCCGTAACAGTAATTAGACACTGTGGCTCATCTCCCAAACATGACAATATTTCCTCGTAATTCTTGTCTGCAAAAACTCCCATGATAAAGACACCTTTTATTCCAGAAAACTGTAGCATTAAAGTATCTTTTAGTACCTTTGCTGCATCAGGGTTATGAGCTCCATCTATGACTAGCGTAGGCTGTTTTCTCAAGATAGTAAATCTTCCAAACAGTGCAGTTGCAAACAATCCCTTTTTAATAGCTTCCTCTGTAATCTCATATCCTTGTCGCTTAAGAACTTCTACACATTCTAATGCAAGAGTAGCATTTCTCAACTGATGATTTCCATATAGCTGTAGCTCATACGGTCCATACTCTTTATAGGTAAATACCATCTTCTCTCCAGTTTTCGACAGCTGTTTTATATTGAAAGCATCTATTATAGTAACTGGAGCATTCAAAGCATCAGCGACTTCTATTATCACATCTTTTACTTCATTGGAATGATTCTCTAGTACCACCGGTACTCCCGGCTTTATAATACCTGCCTTTTCCTTTGCAATCTCTGTTAAACTATTCCCTAGGTACTGCATATGATCCATACTTATTGAGGTTAAGACACAGGCTAAGACCTGCTCTACCACATTAGTGGCATCCAATCTCCCCCCCATTAATGTCTCTAACACTATAATGTCACACCTTTGTTCATAAAACTCTAGCAGCGCCATGGCAGTTTCCACCTCATAATAGGTAGGTTGGAAAAACCCATCTGCAACCATCGTCTCTGAAACTTTCTTGATAGCAGCAATATGCTTAGCTACCTGCTCTTCCTTTATATAATCCCACTTTGTCTCATTGGTAGAAACCTGAATACATTCCCTATATTCCTGTACTACTGGGGAAGAATAACGTCCCACCTTATATCTAGAATACGCCAGAATATTGGCAATAAACCCGCAGGTAGAGCCTTTTCCATTGGTTCCTGCCACATGAATAAACTTAAGTTTCCTTTGCGGATTTCCAAGTCGATTCATTAATTCAGCTATCGTAGTAAGCCCCGGTTTACTACCAAGACTACTGATGCTCATCATATACTCTCTAGCTTCTGCATAATTCATGCTTCTCCCCTACTTTTCCTCACATACTTGAAAGATATAAAACTTTAGATAATAGGATTCGTCTGCCGCCCATAAAATAGGGTGATCTGGGGACTGTTGTCTGTATTCTACCTGGCGAAGACGCTTGTGAGCCGCTCTTGCTGCTTGTCCGATGGTCTGGGTAAATAACTCCGGTGTCATAAAATGAGAACAGGAGCAAGTAGCTAAATAGCCTCCATCTTTTATCAGCTTTAGGGCCCGGTGATTGATTTCTCGGTAACCCTTTATTGCATTCTTTACTGAATTACGAGACTTTGTAAAGGCTGGTGGATCAAGAATTACTACGTCAAAGTTCTCTCCTTTACTCTCTAAGTCAGGAAGTAAGTCAAAGACATCGGCACACATAAACCTTACACGATCCTCTAACCCATTTAGCTTTGCATTTTCTGTTGCCTGAGTCACTCCTAACTCCGAAGCATCTACTCCGACTACTTCTTTTGCGCCACCAAATCCTGCATTTAGTGCAAAGGAACCGGTATGAGTAAAGCAATCCAGTACCTTGGCACCTTTACATATCTTTTGCATGGCAAGTCTGTTGTATTTTTGGTCTAAGAAAAATCCTGTTTTCTGACCTTCAGCTACATCAACATAATACTTTACCCCATTTTCTTCAATCAGTACTTTCGTGTCAAAGGGTTCTCCTATAAAACCTTTTACTCTCTCCATACCTTCCTGAAGACGAACCTTGGCATCGCTTCTCTCATAGATTCCCCGAATTGTGACACCATCTTCTTTTAAGACATTCGTCAAGATATTCAATATTTCTTCTTTATACCTGTCAATTCCCAAAGCCAACGACTCTACTACCAAGACATCTTCGAATTTGTCGACTACAAAGCCAGGGAAGAAATCTGCTTCCCCAAAGATTACTCTGCAACTGGAGGTATCTACGGTAGCTTTTCTATAATTCCAAGCTGTCTTTACACGCATTTTCCAAAATTCATGGTCAATATCTTGCCCTTTTTTTCTCGTCAGCAAACGAACCCTTATCTTAGAGGAAAGATTCATAAACCCAATACCCATAAAATACCCATCAAAATCATGGACCTCTACAAGATCACCATTATTAAAATTACCAGAAACCTCTGCTATTTCATTGTCAAAAATCCACATTCCGCCAGCTTTTATTGTTCTACCTTCCCCTTTTTTTATTGCTACTATCGCTTTTTCCATTATAATCTCCTATTTTTATACTGACATCTTTCTCATAGGCTATTGTATGCCTAGGATTACATTTGGTCAAGAATGTAGTTACCTCTCTTCCATATATTTTTTTATCAATTTAACAAAATAAGAATAACCTTCTTCTACTATCAAATACTAACCTTATGAGAAAGAATATATTTACCAATTTTATAATCTGCGGCTCCCTTGGCTGGTGTATGGAATGCTTCTGGACTGGACTAAGTGCCATTATAAAGCACAGAGATCCTAAGCTTATTTGTTCTACCTCTGTCTGGATGTTTCCAATTTACGGTCTTGGGGCATTAATAAAACCAATTCGTTCCCTTTTGGGCAAGTCAAATGCCATAATTCGAGGAGGCATTTACACAATTGGCATCTTTTTAACAGAGTACTCCCTGGGTACTCTGTTAAAAAAATATAAGGCCTGTCCTTGGGACTACTCTAACTCCAAATATAACTATAAGGGAGTAATACGTCTAGACTATGCTCCTCTATGGTTTTTGCTGGGTTTGGTGTTTGAAAAAGTTTTAAACTTGCCTGCTAAAAAAATGCATAACTAACACTACCATTTCATTTTTTTGTACAATTTACACACAATCAAATCCATTTCCTGCCACATATGTATATTATTAGTTTTTTTGGAAAGATTCTTACGTTGCTTTATCATGTTAAATCGTCAAAAATAGAACCTAGTAATGCAACATTTAAATAAGTATTTCTTAAAAATATAAAGGAATGGGTAGATATTTATGAAAAAACAAAATGATGCTCCTAAAAAAGTTTCACTAGTGGAACGCATCGGCTCAAAGATTCCAGATCCTGTGGTAATCTTTATGTTCCTATTTGCTGTTGTTATGATTTTAAGTGCTTTTCTTGGTGGAAAGACCTTCAGTACAATCGGTGATGATGGATCTACTGTATCATATAATATAAAAAACATGTTTACAACAACCAACATAAGATGGTTATTTGATAATGCCATTCTCACCAACTGGGTTGGTTATGCAAGCGGTATTCTTGGTACTATCTTAATTGTTATGTTTGGTATTGGTATAGCTGAAGAATCCGGTCTTCTTTCAGCTTTAATTAGAAAGATCGGCGGTAACATCTCCGACCGATTTCTTCCTTACTTACTAGTATTTTTAGGTATCATGAGTAACATTGCTTCTGATGCAGGTTATATTGTATTAGTTCCACTTGCTGGACTACTTTACCTAGGACTTAAGAAAAACCCTCTGATAGGTATGTTTGCTGCATTTGCCGGTGTATCCGCAGGTTTTAGTGCCAACCTGATTCCAGCTACAGTAATTGATATTATTATTGGAAGAAACGCTCAGAGCTTTGCTAATGCACAGAATGTACCTTTCGTATCCTACCTTGGTAAGAACTTAAATGCATTTACTATGCACTACTTCTTCATGATTGCCTCCACTGTAATGTTAGTACTTCTAGGTGGTTTTATTACCAACAAGTTCATCAAACCAAAGTTTGAAAAAATACCCTATGAAGTACCAGACGATATCGATATCAACGAGTTCGGTATTACAGACGTAGAGAAAAAGGGCTTAAGATGGTCTTTAGTTGGTTTTCTGTTATCTTTAGCTTTCTGTGTAGCGCTGGCAATATGGCCACTGAGAAGCTATGTTAATCCTGAAACTGGACTTACAGTAACTCCTTATTTAGAAAATATCATTTTATTAATCACTTTGATTTTCTTTGTGAGTGGTCTATTTTATGGGTATGGAACAAAAAAATTCACTAAACTACAGAATGTTATCGATGCCATGTCCAAGCAGATTGGTAGCATGGGTTACGTTATCGTATTAACCTTCTTCAGTTATAATTTCCTGGCTCTTCTTTCCTACACAGGTATTGGATCCTATATTACCTTTTTAGGCGCAGAGCTGATAGAAAACCTAGGATTAAATCAATATCCAACCTTATTAATCATAGCTTTCATCTTGATCACTGCTATTATTAATCTCTTCGTTGGTGGCTTAACTTCTAAATGGTTATTACTTGGACCAATCTTTATACCAATGCTTTACAAAGCCAATCCTAATATGACTCCTGATGTTGTGGCAGCTGCTTACCGTCTGGCAGACTCCTCCACTAATATCATTACGCCTCTTATGAGTTATGCAGGTGTCATCTTGGTATTTATGAGAAAATATAAAAAAGATTTTGGTGTAGGTAATTTAATCAGTACTATGTTTCCATACTCTATTACTTTCCTAATCGTCTGGACAATTATGTTATTGATTTTCATCAACTTTGGAATCCCTCTAGGATTCTAAAAAAAAGAAGGAGCAAACTCCTTCTTTTTTTTCTAGAAATTACTACCATTCCATCCCCAGTTCTCAATTTCTTGGTAAGTCACATACACTTTATCAGCAGGAATGGAAAGCTCCTCATTAAGTATAGAACATATCGTGCTGGTTAACTGATCATAAGTTTTTTTATCTGCACTTCCAAAGATCTTAACCTCTACAAAAGCTATTTTTTCAAACTGCTGTCCCTTAAAGTAAAGGGTATACTGATCCTCAAATCCGACCATTAACCAATTCTCACTCTTGCCAGGTATCAGCTCAATTGCCTTTCCCAATTTGGCTTTAATAGTCTCCTGCTTCCCTTCACTGACTTTTACACTAACCTTTGCATTAATAAATGGCATATTATCACCCTCCGTATTTCTATTATAGGTTATCCCTGCTTTCATT
The DNA here is from genome assembly GCA_023413555.1 of Bacillota bacterium. Taxonomy (GTDB): domain Bacteria; phylum Bacillota; class Clostridia; order Lachnospirales; family Lachnospiraceae; genus KM106-2. Next base: position 9,369 of record JAEZPG010000011.1, read on the forward strand.
ATACCAGACTTTTACAGTATTAACTATAACTGATAATGTAATAATCTCTGTTTAACCAGATCCCAGTGAATATTCTCCATAAAAGCATTTATGTAATTCATTTTATTGATACCATACTGAATCATATAGGCATGTTCATACATATCTAGCACAAGTATAGGCAAAGAAAGCACAGCATTCCCTGTTTCATGGTCATCCAAAGAAAGATTACGAAGCACTTTACCCCTTTGATCAAATGCCAATACCACCCATCCTCTGCTGGCATTTGCTGTAGCAATGAAGTGTTCTTTCCACTTTTCATATCCACCAAAAGATTTGCCGAATAACTCTTGTACCTCTGTGGTTGGACTTTGATTAAATCCTCCAATATTACGAAAATATAGTTCATGAAGAATGACCCCATTTAGTGCATAAACTTCTCCACGTACTAATCCTCTGTATTCCCCATTGACAACGTTGGCTTCCTCCTTTTTTACTGTACTAATCCTTCTAAGCTCCTCAGTAATTATATTAATTTGGTTAACATAACCTTTATATAGGGTATTATGTGCATCATATTGTCGTTGGTTGACTACTGTGATATCCGGTGTATGATGAAATCTTACAGCATTAATCACATTATTACCTCCAAACCATACTAGTATAATTTTATTGAGGAAACGGGAAAATAATGCTATGATAAAAAGAAAAAGGACACTAAAATATGCTGAAAGCAGTATTATTTTATCTAGAAAAAGAGTCAATCCTCAACACCAATCTCTCATTAATTGTGTCTCTTACACAAAACCAGGTGGATGCTATACTTATACAAGATGATTCCTTGGCATCATTTTTTGAGCAAGTATTTCTTGTACCTAAACACTGTCTGTTGATTACAGACACTATAGTTATGGCAACACAAGCCAATGCTTTAAAAATGACCTGTATAGGTGTTCAACAATCTTCTATTGAGGGGTTCTTTACTGGAGCGAACTGTGTCGTAGATTCAATAAACAATCTTAATTATGATATCATTGTTGAAGAATACAACCATTATCATAACCTCCCTTCCACTATTGCAATTACAGAACATTTAATCATTAGAGAGTTAACAACTAGGGATATGGAGGCTATGATAAAACTCTATGCAAACAAGGACCACGTCCGTTTTCTGCCTCTCCCTAACTCATTAGAAGAAGAAATTCAAAAACAGAAAGCCTATATTACTCAAATATATAACTTATATCGTTTTGGTTTATGGGGAGTATTTATGAAAGATACTAATACGCTAATTGGAAGATGTGGTTTACAATGCTTTGAACTGGGAGATATTACAGAAGTGGAACTTGCTTATCTGATTGATGAGGCTTATAGCCATAAGGGTTATGGGTATGAAGCAACCTCAGAGATTTTAAGGATTGCAAAAGAACGCTTCTGTCTGGATAGCATTATAGCCAGAATCCACAAAGACAACCTTCCCTCCATTTACTTGGCAGAAAAACTTGGATTTCACTTTGAAAAAATCTGGAATGAAGGTCCAGATCAGATCTATCGTATTGATTTTAATAGCTAATTCGTTTACAATGGGTAATGATCTTGAAAGGAATATGGAGTATGATTAGAAAATCTATTAAGCGACGTCAGGAAGGTTCTGTAGCTAAGAGCCATGACTCAGATAGCCGTTATAAACAGGCGACCCGATCTGTGGTAGAAAATTACAAACAGGATAAGGAAAGTACTGTTTATACTCAATTTTATGCACATAAGAAAAAGAAAACTATAGAAAATAATTGATTCTCATCTAGGAGGTTACGAATGGACGAATTATATAAAGCAATAGAGGACAAGATACTGGCAAGTGGATTTCCTGGCCAGATAAGTGGATTTGATATATACAATGAAATATGTGATTTTATAGAGGGCAAAGAAAATGGTGCTTATGTATTTATGTCAAAAAAGGATGAGGACCAGGTGTACGAGTATAACCTACAGATTCATGAAGACGATTTTAACCTAAGTACTCTTACCATCACTACAAAGGATAACACCTATTTAATTGATTTTGATGCTTAGGAGGAATTGTGATGGATCACACAAGGAACACCAAACAGAAACAGCACATTTTAAATATTCTCAGTACAGCAAAAAGGCCTATGTCTATTAATGAGATTTATACCTGTTGTACGAAAACCTATCCTAAGATAGCCAAGTCAACCATCTACCGTAATATTGATGCCTTTACAAAGCAGAATCTTATAGATAAGTACTACCTTCAGGAAAATGAGCTGTTCTATCAAATAAAGAATACCATATCTGAACATAAACATTATGTTATCTGTAATAGTTGCAAGAAAATGTTTGATTTGCCTGTTTGCCCTATTCATGACATCCAATCCTGCCTGGATGAGTACGGCTTTACAGTAACAGATCACTACATCCAAATTACAGGTCAGTGCAAGGAATGTAAAAAGAATAATTTGTAAATGAATTATGTATAAGAATTTACATCTTAATAAGGGGCTTTGCATGCAAAGCCCTTTATCTAATTATCTACCTGTACCAGGTTTAACGGTTGGAGATGGTGAGCCATTGGTAGTATTATTATTAATGCTTCCATCATTCACTGTACCGGCAGCATTACTACCATTAGTAGTATTGGCATTATTGGTAGTATTAGCGTTATTGGTAGTATTGGCATTATTGGTTGTATTGGCATTATTCGTTGTGTTGCCAGCAGAATTATTCATATCATCTGCTGCATTGTCAATTCCCTGCTCCACATCATCCACTGCATTGTTGATGTCATTCCCTAAGTTGTTGCCATTGTTATTATTGGCATCATTGGAACCAGCATTCTCATCTGTAGCCGAATTATTATATTTGCCATTCTTGGTAGAGCAGCTAGTTATGGACACTAAGCTAAGGCAAAGAACTGCTACTAATACGTAAAGTCTTTTCTTCATTAATTTTCCTCCTAAAAAATATTTACGCAAATAGTGTCCCACTAAATATTAAAATTATTCCTTATCGTTTCAGATTAGTTCGTACCCATTGTTTCTCATCTTTGCTCACTTGATTGGATTCTAAAATCTTACTAATGGTTTTCTTGTATGTAAATTCATCCAGTGCCTTTTGTCTTAAAAAGGATAGGGTTGCATCTTTCTCCTTTACATAACACATACTTAAAAGCCATGCTACGCTCATCTGCACATAATAATCTGTGCTGTTATACTGACTACAACACTGAAAGATAAGAGACATATACTGCTCATTTACAAAATGAAATAACAGCATAACAAATCCGAACCTTTTGTAATACTCCTTGTCAACTTTCAAAGTTTCTTTCACTAACTCTAAAAACTCTCTAGAATAAAGTCTAGCGATCTTTATGGAGGAGCAAAAACTGTCGCAAACTGCCCAGTTATCGATATAAGGAATAAATGCCCGAATATACTGCAGTTTTTCTTCTATTGGTAAACTCTTGTCTTTACAAAGCTCACCTACCACAAAACCATGTAACATATTCTCCTCATAATAATCATGTCTCATGACCAAAAGAAACTGCTTTAAATCAGTCTGTTTTAACTCCTTAGCCAGCTTTCGTAACACTGGAACCTGGATACCAATTAGATTATCTACTGTAGGAAGCAGCTTTTGATTAAACAGAAGATATTGATCTGACTTTAAGCTTAATAAATAAGTTGTAAAATGATCGTAGGTATTAGTATTCCATTCTACTTCTTTGAATATCATTGATCTTCTCCTCCTGAAATTCCGGCATATACTCCCGAAATCGCATTGGAAGCATATTACGTCGTAATTTATAATTCTCACGTTCTTTTATTCCTATACTCTCCACAAAGACAGTCCAAGCATTACTCATGGTTTTTTCCTTCTTCGAGTACTCTCCCATTAAGTTTGGATCTATCATAGATAAGGCCATCATAAACCACGGTTTATGTGCAGGATGTACCACAGCTATCTCCCTACCTTCATCAATAATCATCCAGTTCTCCTGTTGTAGTCTATCTGCAAAATGAGGTGCAATTAACGTCAGAATATTATTCTTCGGACGAATCTGACTTAAAAGGATTCCACCACTAAGCTCTGAAAATCGCACAAAACCATAATAATGATGGACTTCATTCCAAACATTCTTTGCGGTCTTGACAATAGCACTGACATAGTCATTACTTAGGAAGTTCATGACGTTAGGCCCGTGGTAAAAGCCTAAAATTAAAAACCGATAGATTATCTCTCCCTTATCTTCCCGATTAGAAATAGCCATATCGTATACTCCGGAATAGGCTTCCAGGCCAATCTTCTTTTTTACACTATCGGTAACTTTTCTACTCTTTTCTGGATCTGCGACCACGGTAATATATTCTGCAAATAGCTCATAATTATTAACCGGTCCGACTAAAACACGATTATATTGATGACCATAGCCACTAGACCAGGCATTATAAACCGCTGTAAAGATGCTTTCAATTTGATCTTCACATACATAAATATGAATACTTTTGTCCTCTTTCATACACTATCCCCTACTCTGTAACGACCACTCATAGCTAGTATCAAACATAGAGAGCTGCTTAAAGGTATTCACTCCTTGCAAATGAAGTGGCAGTTTTTCTTTAATATCTAACATATGTCTTGTAATATAGTCTTCTTCTATCTTCACAGGATACATCATCTTACCACTACAGGTTATAAAGTACAAAGCTCGCTTAAGCACTACCCCCATCTTCTTTAAATCAGCAAAGGTAAGCGTAGTCATCTGCCTAGCCTGTACAATCCTTCTGGCAGAATTCGTCCCAATTCCAGGCACACGAAGCAGTGTATAATAATCTGCTTTATTAACTTCAATTGGAAATTGCTCCAGATGCTTCATTGCCCAGTTACACTTAGGGTCCAGCAACACATTAAAATACGGGTTTTTTTCATCGAGGATTTCATCTGCCTGAAACCCATAAAAACGAAGAAGCCAGTCCGCCTGATAAAGTCTATGCTCACGTAACAATGGCGGCTTTGTATCCAAAGCTGGAAGCATGGAGTCCTCATTAATTGGAACATAGGCAGAGAAAAAGACACGTTTCAAAGAAAAATTCTTATATAAACTGTCTGTTACCGACAAAATCTGGTGATCAGTCTCTGGGGTGCAACCAATAATCATCTGCGTACTCTGGCCTGCCGGAACAAACGAAGCCTTCTGAAAGCCATGCCGCCTTTTTGTCAACATGGTGGTATCTTGATTCTGTGTGGTGATTCCCGGTAACAGGATATCAGAACCTAATAGGGATGGAGGTGACATAATATCCGAAACTCCCAGTACTTCGTTTGTCCCTCTCTTATGAGCCACCTCAGCTAAAGCGTGGTCATACATGGAATCCGTCAATCCTATTCTTCTTCCCCTATTCTCGCTAATCCCTTGTTGAATCTGTTTCATAGGACTTAATATATTCTTTCGATTCTTATGAGGAGCTAGAGTTTTCAGCCCTTCTGCAGTAGGTAGCTCTAGATTAACACTCATACGATCTGCCAGCCAACCGACTTTATTAATCAACTCAGAATCTGCCCCAGGTATGGTCTTTATATGAACATAACCATTAAAATTAAACTTAAATCGAAGAAGGACTAAGGTCTGGTAGATTAAATCCATGGTATAGTCAGGACTCACCAGTATTCCAGAGCTTAAGAAAAGACCTTCAATAAAATTTCTCCGATAAAATTCCATGGTCAGGTCACATACCTCTTCCGGCGTAAAAGATGTTCGCCTTACATCATTGGAAGAGCGGTTAATGCAATATTTACAATCAAAGATGCATTCATTGGTAAATAATATCTTTAACAGAGAGATACATCGTCCATCTGCTGCAAAAGTATGACAGATTCCGCAGGCTAAGGCATTACCTATACCATCACCATTGCCACCACGATCCACTCCGCTAGAGGTACAAGCCACATCATACTTGGCCGCATCCGATAAAATTGATAATTTCTCTTCAATTGACAAATTCTCTTGGATTACCATAATATACTCCATCCTCTACAACAAACATATGTTCTATTTCCACTATCATAACACATATTTATTACAATGACAAGTTGTAAATTATTCTCTTCATTATGGTTCACATTCCTTCCCTATCTCATATTTTATAGTGTATGATTATTTTGGGAGGTTAATATATATGAACCCTATCAGCATTGGTATGACCGCTCCAGATTTTACTGCAAACACCACATTTGGGCCAATCCGAATGTCAGACTACAAGGGAAAATGGGTAGTATTCTTTTCACACCCTGGTGATTTCACACCTGTATGTACCACAGAATTTATTGCTTTTACCAACGAATTTAAACGCTTCTCAAACCTTGGCGTACAGCTGCTTGGCTTAAGCATCGACAGCAATCCTTCTCATCTTGCCTGGGTAAATACAATTAATGAGATAACTGGTCTAACCATTCCATTTCCTATAGTGGCTGATCGTGATGCGGCTGTGGCGGGCCTCTATGGAATGATTGCCCCAGATGTATCCACTCAGGAAACTGTACGTAATGTATTTATTATCGATCCAGAGCAGAAGATTCGATTAATCCTCATTTATCCATTAACAACCGGAAGAAGTATTCCAGAGATTATTCGAATTATTGAAGCCCTTCAGACCAGTGATAAATTTAAGGTTGTAACACCGGCTAACTGGCGGCCTGGAGATCCTGTTCTAGTGCCAGCAGCCAAAACTTATCCAGAACTTGTGAAGAGAAACACTGATCCTCAAAGTCTTGGTCTTTCCTGTAAAGACTGGTTTCTCTGCTTCAAAGATGTTACTCCTAGGAATTAAAGAATTGAGGCAAATCGTCATTATTTTTTTATAAAATTCACACAATTCGAATGGGTACACTTGACATTAAGGCAATAATTATGTACACTATTTATGCAATAATGATCATATGTACATGCTTCCTTGGCTCAGTCGGTAGAGCGACGCACTCGTAATGCGTAGGTCAGCGGTTCAAATCCGCTAGGAAGCTTAAAAGGCTGGAACCTAGTTAAATCAACAGGCTCCAGCCTTATTTTATTTTGCAACTCTCTTTTCTATCACACTTAATAATTTATATAAAATCGTTGCCATAATACATAAAAGTACAATGGACAAGATTACATAATCTAATTTAAATACCTGACTGCCATAAATTATTAGATAACCCAGTCCGGCCTTTGCCGCTAGAAATTCTCCAATAATAACACCTACCAGACTAAGCCCCATATTTACCTTCATCGTACTAATGATGGATAGAATATTACCTGGTAGAATTACTTTGGTCAATACATCCTTTTTTGTTCCTCCAAGGGTATATATTAGTTTTATTTTATCCTCCTCTACTCCCCTAAAATTTGAATATAATGTTATTATGCAACCAAATACTGCTACCGTTACTGCTGCAACTATGATTGTATTTATATTATTGCCTAGCCAAACAATAAAAATAGGTGCTAAAGCCGATTTAGGCAGGCTATTTAGAACCACCAAATAAGGCTCCAACACTCTGGATACTTTTTCATTCCACCAAAGTAAAACAGCTACTCCTATACCGATGATAAATACTAGAAAAAAACTAACTAAAGTTTCTGATAGTGTAACACCCATGTGATAAAATATACTTCCATCTTCGGCCATTTCCAAAAAGGTGTTAACTACCCTAGAAGGACTGCTAAATACAAAATCATCCATTAGTCCGGTTCTTGTGGCAATCTCCCATAGGCTGATCAGAATTACTATAATGGTAATTTGGTAGATTCGCACTATCCTCAGCATCGATAGATATTTCTTAATGTATTCTTTTTGCGCCATCGAAACATTGGTATCTGAAATCATCAATTTTAACTTTCGATTATCTTTGCTCAAGGGCTATTTAATTCTTTCCATATCTGATTAAAATAAGAGGCAAACTCTGGCGCACTTCTTGCTCTTAATGGTGTCCTTATTCCATCCACACTCAGATTGATATCTACAACACTTTTTATCTCGGCTGGCCGATTGGAAAGTATATATACCCTATCTGCCATACTAATTGCTTCGGATATATCATGGGTAATTAAAATAGCCGTCTTCTTTTCTTTTTTTATTATCCCCCAAATATCATCAGCCACCTCTAGTCTCGTCTGATAATCTAGAGCGGAAAACGGTTCATCCAGTAGCAAGATGTCCGGTTCAAGTAATAAGGTACGAATTAAAGCTACTCGCTGTCTCATTCCACCAGATAATTCAGATGGCTTAGCATTTTGAAACTTTACCAAACCATAGGTGCTAAGCATCTGATTAATCATAATATAACTGCTTTCCGTCAGCTTGTTCTGAATTTCTAATCCTAAGGTAAGATTTTTTATGGTACTTCTCCATTCTAGCAAATGGTCTTTTTGCAGCATATATCCAATATTCTTACCAGCCGACTTTGCATCCATATTATTGATTAATATACTACCACTGGTTGGTGTTAGTAAACCAGCTATTAAGGAAAGTAATGTAGATTTGCCACAGCCACTGGGACCTACAAAGGCTACAAACTCTCCATCAAAGACCCGGAAACTTATGTCAGCAATCGCATTCGTTTCCCCTTTCAGACTATGATAGGAATAACTCAGGTGGTTGATATTAAGCATTTCCTTCATCGCAATTCCTCCACCATATATGGCTATATCATATTATATGAGTCTTCCTTTTAACCGTTCCCTATGGTTTCTCACTACTGAGAAAATTAGTATGTTTTTTTTAACATTTATGCTATAATAATTTTGTATATACCAAGTAATCTATACTTATATTTGTTATTTTATGTATGCATAATAGATTGTATATAATCATTTAAGGAGGTACCAAATCATGAAACATCTTCTTGTACATAATATCCGCCCTGGTATGAAGATTGGAAAGGACGTTTATGGATCCAATAATTTATTATTACTTCCTAAAGGTACTATAGTCACCAATCCAATCATCACAAATTTATTATTTCATGATGTTATTAGTATTTATATTGATGATACTGAACCATTATCAGACAACAACTTAATAAACATAGAATCCTTACAAGAGGAATTTAATATTAAAGAGACTAAAGAATTTAAAATGTTTGAACAAAGACACAAAAAAACAGTAACATGCGTTCAAGATGAATTCAGCAATATTATAGATGACAAAAATCCTGTCGATACTGAACTGTTATTCATACAGGTAGCTAATTTATTTCCATCTGATATGACCAACCTCAGTTTGTTTGATATGTTACATCATATGAGAGAGTACGATGATTCCACTTATGTACATAGTATTAGTGTTGCACTAATTTGTAATGCTTTTGGTAGATGGCTACATCTGTCTTTAGATGAATTAAAAGTACTAACCCTTTGCGGTTTACTTCATGATATCGGTAAATTAAAGATTCCAAATGAGATAATAAAGAAGCCCGGGAAACTATCGGACGAAGAATATGAGATTATAAAAAAGCATCCATATTTTGGGTATAAGATTTTAATCAAACAGAAGAATTTGGACCCTAGAATTGCACAAGCTGCCTTGTTACACCACGAGCGATGTGATGGATATGGATATCCTATGGGATTTCACCGTTCCAATATTGCTGACTTTGCTCTTATTGTAGCTATCGCTGATGTATACGATGCAATGACCAGTGCTAGAGTTTATAGAAAACCTCTTTGTCCTTTTACAGTAATCAAATATCTGGAAATAGAGGGCATGCAAAGATTCGATCCACTCTATTTTATGACCTTTAATGAGCAAATTTTAACCAGCTATATCAATTCTGAGGTTAAGCTTAGCAATGGGAAAATTGCAAAGGTCGTTTATATAAATCGTAATGATTTATCTCATCCAATTGTAAAGATTGGTAAGCAATGTATTGATCTATCCGTTAAGAAAGATATTGAGATAGTTGCTATGGTATAAAGATAGCACATAGAATTTGTCTGCAAAACTTTCCTTTTAGTTGGAGCACACTATTGACATTTTCTCCATCGTTTAAAGTCAAGACCACCGGCTTAGCCGGTGGCTTGCACTAGCCCTATAAGGGCTTTTCTCCTGCTTGCGCCCGGAGGCGCCTGAAGGGTTCGCCAATTGCATTTCTTCTTCAGGCTAGCCCTAAAGGGCTT
>JAEZPG010000131.1 GCA_023413555.1 Bacillota bacterium
GATTATATCATTGATGAGAACCACGGTGCTATTTGACATAATGATAATCCGTTTGAATTCGTCTATCTTTTTAACCGTGCCAGCAATAGCAATGTAAGTGCCGCCGTTCTTCTTTGGATCGGGCTGAAAGTAAGTGATAGCAACTTCGGGATGCTCATTCATCCGATCAGATAGAATTTGCAGCCGGTCACTCAAAGTGCACTTCATGTCCTCGTCCAGCTCAATTCTCTCGTCCGTCAATCTTGCGGTTTCCTTGATGGCGTCGCCGTGGCCGGTTAACGCGGCGAAGGGGGAAAACTGAGCAGCCCGGTCAAAAGCCGTAATATGTGGGCGTGTCGAAGAGACGTGGTGGGGTAGATGAATGATGTCGTCATATGTGGCCGTCATGCCTTGTGCCCTCCAATCTGGCTGTTACGGTCGACCGCGGTAGCGCCTTCCTCCAGATTCATACCCTTTAATATTGCGTTTCTCCCATGCTTCTTTTTAATTTCCAGCATTGCTTGCTGCATCCTTTTTTCTCGCGCAAGCTTGGCTTCCTCGGCGTCCTTTTTTGCCTGCTCAGCAGCGTAATCTGTAAACAGATCAAGCTGTTGAAAGGTGTCCGCCTTATGAACTGCTGCCTCATCCACAACATGATTCGCTGTGATGTTGACTCTTCTGATCAAAAGATCCTTGTCAACGATGCGCACAAACAGATCTGTGACGGCATCCAGGAGCAGCTTTGCAGAGGATGTTTGCCTGCCAATATTTGCTGTACCGTGCGCTGGTTTTGGGACCGTGCGTCCGTAGTGATCCATAACGGTTGCCCCATGGTACGAACTACTTCTCTTAGGGTCTGTTAGATTCTCGATATCATATCCGATCGTCAAAACAAGCTGGTCGGTAACAAGTCTTTTATCCACAAGGTCTAGTGCCAGCTGATCGGTCATTTCCCGCACGACTAGTTTCGCTTTGTCATAGGTATAGGCATTGTGCAGCACCTGCCCCGAACTAATACTGTTTGCGCTTGGCTTATACGCCTTAATATCGGCAATCGTACACGGCTCCCAACCCCAAGCATGGTCAATCAGCAGCTCGGCATTGATGCCGAACAGCTTGTATAGCAGATCCTCATTGTAATAATCAGTGCGCTTGCCGAGTGAGCACCTTGCGATATCTCCCATTGTAAAAAGGCAGTGTTCCTCGAGCTTTTTGGCATATCCTTTGCCGACGCGCCAAAAGTCCGTTAGTGGCCGGTGTGACCACAACGAACGGCGGTAGCTCATTTCGTCCAACTCCGCAATCCGCATGCCATTATTGTCAGCTGGAATATGCTTTGCCTGAATATCCATAGCAATCTTGCAAAGGTACAGGTTGGTGCCGATTCCCGCCGTTGCAGTCACTCCGGTTGTCTTCAAAACATCAAGAATCATTTCAGTGGCAAGTTCACGGGCTGATAGATTGTAGGTGTTCAAATAATCGGTGGCGTCAATGAATACCTCGTCGATAGAATAGACGTGAATATCTTCGGGGGCGATGTATTTCAAGTAGATATTGTAAATTCGTGTGCTGTACTCTATATAATGTGACATTCTAGGCGGAGCAACAATGTAGTCAAGTGAGATACTGGGCGAGGATTTTAACTCTGTATCGTTGAATGAAGCGCCGGTAAAGGCTCGTCTTGGCGCTATGCTGAGCCGTTGTGCATTTACTTCCTTCACCTTTTGCATAACCTCGAACAACCTCGCCCTACCGGAAATTCCGTATGCTTTGAGGGAGGGGGAAACAGCAAGGCAAATAGTTTTTTCGGTTCGTCCTATATCGGCAACAACAAGGTTGGTCGTCAGCGGATCAAGCCCACGTTCCACACACTCAACAGAAGCATAGAAAGATTTTAAGTCTATTGCGATATAAGTTCGATTCTTCATGCTTCTACTCCGGTCACCTCATTAACATAACCAATAAACGTCATGCCGCTATCTTCGTTCTCTATATCGGGCAATAATGCAGACGCTAGCTGCTGTTCAGGGGCATTAACCTTTCAAAAACTCCTTTGACATGGCAAGCTATGAACTGTTTCCATGATACGACAGCCGCTTTGCTATAAGCAAGACGTCTGACCAATTCAAATCCTATAACATTTCAAATTTTAGAGTAATAAACATAGCGCGAAACCGACAAATAGATTTCTTGCCTTTAGCGGAACACCGTATTCGGTATCACGACGTGCGAAGTTGTACGCTAGGGGAAATAAATTTCTCTTAAGTGAGGCACAATAGGTATCGAGGTGATCGATATGTCTAAGAACAGGAAAAGTAACAAGCCCGAGATAGCTGTTAACAAGGTGCATCTGAAAAGTGAAAGAAATGGCATTGCAGAAGAGAACCAGAATCAGCAGCACAACACCCAAAAAGAAGCTATGGGGCCAAACACCAAAAGGTAATATGGAGAGAAGTTCACAGGCGGCATAGCTACATTTGTAGTGATCAAAAGGAGCAAACAAAATTTGCCAAAGAAGCATCTGAATGGGCAGGTGCTTTTTTTGTTTGGGTTGGGAATTTAATGTCCAGAGTTTGCCAGATAGGGAATGGTGCGTGGTTTACGCACGGAAAAATAC
>JAEZPG010000022.1 GCA_023413555.1 Bacillota bacterium
AGAGAAATCTTATCCGGTACAGATGGGGGGATATAAATTGCACTCCAGAATGTATGATATTGCGGTGACCGGTTACGATAATCGTACCAATTATCTGCATTTATTTGATCTAGATTCTGTGGACGAGTGCATTGTGGAAGAGGGAATTTGCTTCGACAAAGAGAAGATTGATAAGAATCTGACGTTATTCCTATATCCGGACGACAGTGATGATCAGGGTCGGTTGCTTAGAATCTATCAGCAATATTTTATGGTTAGTAATGCTGCCCAATTGATTTTGGAAGAAGTAACCGAAAAAGGCTGTAACCTATATGACCTTCCGGACTATGCTGTGATCCAGATTAATGACACCCATCCTACTATGGTCATTCCAGAATTAATCCGTCTTTTAGTAGAAAGAGGATTATCCATGGATTCTGCTATTGAGGTGGTTAAAAAGACTTGTGCCTACACCAATCACACCATCTTAGCAGAGGCATTGGAGAAGTGGCCTATGGAATACTTGCAGAAAGTGGTTCCGCAATTAGTACCAATCATTGAAATTCTTGACGATAAGGTGCGTCGTAAGTTTGAAGATGAAAGTGTGGCTATTATTGACCGCAAAGACCTTGTTCATATGGCTCATATTGACATCCACTATGGCTTTTCTGTAAATGGAGTTGCCTCCTTACACACAGATATCCTAAAGGAGACAGAGCTGAATAACTTTTATCAGATCTATCCAGAGAAATTCAACAATAAGACCAATGGTATCACCTTCCGTCGTTGGTTATTACATTGTAATCCACAACTGACTTCTTTTATTGAAGAACGAATTGGAGATGGATTTAAGAAGGATGCTATGGAACTTAAGAAACTGGCATCATTCTGTGATGTAGAGGCAGACCTTGGCGAATTACAACAGATTAAGTTTCAAAAAAAGGTAGAATTGAGCAAATATCTGGAGAAGACACAACAGATTACCCTAGACCCTAATTCTATCTTTGATATCCAGATAAAAAGACTTCATGAATATAAAAGACAACAGATGAATGCTCTTTACGTGATTCATAAGTATATTGACATCAAAAAGGGCAACTATCCTACAACACCTATCACCATTCTCTTTGGTGCTAAGGCAGCACCTGCGTATATCATTGCAAAGGATATCATTCATCTGATTCTATGCTTACAGGAATTAGTAGCCAATGATCCCCAGGTAAGTCCATATCTGAAAGTAGTTATGGTGGAAAATTATAATGTTACCCTTGCAGAGAAGCTAATTCCAGCCTGTGATATCTCTGAACAGATCTCTCTGGCCTCCAAGGAAGCCAGCGGAACCGGTAATATGAAGTTTATGTTAAATGGAGCAGTCACTCTTGGAACAGAAGATGGGGCCAATGTTGAGATTCATAGCTTAGTAGGTGATGAGAATATCTACATCTTTGGTAAAAAGAGTGATGAGGTCATTGCACACTATAAGAAGGCGGACTATAAAGCTCGTGAACTTTATGAGACAGATCCAATTATCCAGGAAGCTTTAGATTTTATCACAGACGAAAAGTTACTGGCCATCGGAAATGAAAAACAACTGACTAGACTTCAGAAAGAAATCCTTGAGAAGGATTGGTTTATGACATTGCTTGACTTAAAGGAATATATTGAGACCAAAGAGAAGATGTATAAGGACTATGAGAATAAAAAGCAGTGGAACAGGAAAATGATGAAGAACATTAGTCAGGCAGGATACTTTTCATCGGATCGGACAATAAAAGAATATAATGGAGAAATTTGGAATGTGCAACCTGCACAAAATTGAATTGCAAGAAATGTTAAATAATAACGAACATAGATAAAGGTATTGCATTTTTATTGCTTAAGGTGTATAGTATAGATAACAGTTGGAAACGTTACCGATAACGTTACCAATAATGGTAACATTACATATGTTGTTAACGAATGGCTGTATCAATTGTTTCCTAAAGGAGGATAATGATGAATAAGAAAAAAGTAGTATCTATGGTATTAGCAATGATGATGGTAGCTAGTATGTTAGTAGGCTGTGGAAGTTCAAATTCCAAGTCAACACCAAATCCATCGGCAAGCACTGAGCCAAAGGAGACGGAGGGAACTGACACATCAGGGGAAGATGGAAAGGTTTATTTCTTGAACTTTAAACCAGAACAAGCAGAGCAGTGGGATGAAATTGCTAAGCTGTATACTGAAAAGACTGGAGTAGAAGTTAAAATTAAAACAGCAGCTTCTGGACAATATGAGCAAACATTAAAATCAGAAATTGCAAAAAAAGATGCACCAACCTTATTCCAGATTAACGGACCTGTTGGTTATCAGAACTGGAAAGACTATACTGCAGATTTATCTGACTCAAAACTATATTCCTGGTTGAAAGATCAGAACATGGCAGTAAAAGGTGAAGATGGCGGAGTATACGGTATTCCATATGTAGTAGAAGGTTATGGCATCATTTATAATCAAGAGATCATGGATAAGTATTTTGCATTAGATGGTGCAAAAGTAACTTCCATGGATGCAATCAACAATTTTGCTAAGTTAAAAGAAGTTGTCGAAGATATGACAGCAAAGAAAGATAAACTTGGCATCGAGGGTGTATTTTCCTCTACTTCTTTCACCCCAGGTGAAGACTGGAGATGGCAGACACATCTTATGAACCTTCCAATTTATTATGAGTACAAAGACAAAGGTGTTATTGACGAAGAGAAAATTACCTTTAACTATGCAGAAAACTATAAGAACATATTCGATTTATACATCAACAACTCCGTAACAGAACCTGCTATGCTTGGTTCCAAATCTGTTCAGGATTCTATGGCAGAATTTGCTTTAGGTAAATCTGCTATGGTTCAGAATGGTAACTGGGGTTGGGGACAGGTAAATGGTACAGATGGTAATGTTGTGAAAGAAGATAAAGTTAAATTCCTTCCAATTTACACAGGTGTAAATGGTGAGGAGAAACAGGGCCTTTGTACAGGTACAGAAAACTTCTTCTCAATTAACAGCCAAGCATCTGAAGAAGATCAGAAGGCAACTCTTGATTTCGTAGAATGGGTATTCAGCTCTGACGAAGGAAAGAATTTAGTAACTAATAAATTAGGATTTATCTCTCCATTTAACACCTTTGAAGAGAAAGACAATCCAACTGATCCACTTGCAAAAGAAGTTATTCGTTACATGGATAATAAGGATCTCTATTCTGTATCTTGGAACTTTACAAGCTTCCCAAGCCAGACATTTAAAGATGACCTTGGTGCAAGATTATTACAATATTGTACAGGAGATGTAAAGTGGGATCAGGTTGTGTCCGATACAATTGATGCATGGGCAACAGAGAAGGAAGCTATTGCAGAGTAATCAGTTGATTTTTCATAGAACATATTAGTATGTAGTATAACACGGGGGGAGAAACAGGCAAGATGTCTCCCCCTTCTTTTGAATTAAGGAGGATTTTTATGCAAAAGGCATACAAAAAATATTTTTGGCTATTTGTATTGCCCACACTGATTGCATTTACATTATTCTTTATAATCCCATTTATTATGGGTATTGCATTGTCATTCTGTAAATTTACAACAGTAACAAATGCGAAATTTGTGGGTATTGCAAATTATAGTAAGGCATTCTCCAACAAGGATTTTATCAACGCACTTTTATTTACAACCAAATTCACAGTCGCATCTGTAATCACTGTAAATGTATTTGCATTTATCCTTGCTAATGTACTTACAAGAGGATTAAAGGGAACTAATCTGTTCCGTACTATATTTTTTATGCCAAACTTAATCGGCGGTATCGTGCTTGGATATATCTGGCAACTATTGATTAACGGTGTGTTAAAGAATTGGGGTGTAACCATAACTACGTCAGAACAATATGGATTCTGGGGAATGGTTATCCTGACAAACTGGCAGTTAATCGGTTATATGATGATAATCTATATCGCCGGTATTCAGAATATCCCGACGGACGTGATTGAAGCGTCAAAAATTGACGGGGCATCCAATCTGCAGACATTATTTAAAGTTAAGATTCCTATGGTAATGCCATCCTTTACCATTGCCCTGTTCTTGACACTGACGAATTCATTCAAGCTGTTTGATCAGAACCTGGCATTGACAGCTGGTGCACCGGCCAGAAAAACGTCTATGCTGGCATTGGATATCTTCACCACCTTCTATAACCGGAATGGCTGGGAAGGCGTTGGTCAAGCAAAAGCGGTTGTTTTCTTTTTCATAGTCGGTGCCATTGCGCTAGTCCAACTGTGGCTTACAAGACGGAAGGAGGTTGAGAACTAATGGCACGTAAGATTAAAGTAGAGAATCAAACGTCCACGATTGGAAAATCAAGGATTTCTGGTATTGTTACTACCATTGTTCTGACGATGCTTTCTATCGCATTTATTTATCCGATTATTCTTGTATTATTGAACTCCTTTAAAAGTAAACTCTATATTAGTGATCAGCCATTTGCTTTACCTAGTGGGGAAACTTTTGTTGGTCTAAAAAATTACATTGAGGGAATTGCAAAGACTGGTCTATTGCAAGCAGCTGCAAGGTCAACATTTATTACTGTATTTTCTGTAATTGCCATTGTTATTTTTACTTCCATGTGTGCATGGTGGATTACACGAACAAAGAGTAAGTTTTCTTCATTCTTATATTACCTGTTTGTATTTGCAATGATTGTACCATTTCAGATGGTTATGTTTACCTTATCCAAGGTGACAGATATGCTCAACCTAGGTAATATGTACGGTATTATCTTTGTTTATGTTGGATTTGGAGCTGGATTGTCAGTATTCATGTTTGCTGGTTTTGTAAAAGCTATTCCAATATCACTAGAAGAGGCAGCTATGATTGATGGCTGTAATCCGATTCAGATTTATTTTAAGGTGGTATTCCCGATATTACGCCCTACGGTGATTTCCGTGGCGATTCTACAAACCATGTGGATATGGAACGATTATCTCTTACCAACCCTAGTATTAGATAGTGAAAAACCGACTATTCCAATGGCTGTACAATATCTACGGGGTGGATATGGTTCCATAGATATGGGTGCCATGATGGCCATGTTAGTTCTGGCAATTATACCAATCATTATATTCTATCTGTCTAGCCAGAAATATATTATCAAAGGTGTTACGGCAGGAGCTGTAAAGGGCTAAGGAAGGAGACAACATATGAGAGAAAGCGGAATACTTCTTCCCATCTTTTCACTGCCATCTGATTATGGCATCGGGTGTTTTTCAAGAGAAGCGTATGAATTTGTGGATCAACTCTGTGAAGCAGGACAAAGAAAGTGGCAGATACTGCCTCTAGGACCAACTGGATATGGGGATTCCCCATATCAGTCCTTTTCTACCTTTGCAGGAAATCCTTACTTTATAGATTTACATCAGCTGAAGGAATGTGGACTCTTAACAACAGAGGAATTAGAACAGCAGGATTTTGGTCAGGAGGAAGCATCTATTGACTATGGAAAGCTATACGAGGTGCGTTACAAGGTACTAGCCAAAGCCTTTGAACGTTTTACCCCGGATCAGGAGTATGAGGAATTTATACGAGAGAATGCATTCTGGCTAGAGGATTATAGTCTTTTCATGGCAGAAAAGGATGAACATAATGGAAGTTCATGGATCCTGTGGGAGGAGCCACTGAGACATCGTGAGGAGCAGACGCTGCAGAGGGAAAGAGAAAGACTTAAAAAGCAATGTGATTTTCATAAATTCCAACAGTATCAATTCCGCAAACAATGGGATTGTCTTCATCAGTATGCCAATGAAAAAGGGATTGAGATCATAGGAGATATTCCGATCTATGTGGCATTGGATAGTGCAGATACCTGGGCAAATCCACTGTTATTCCAATTCGATGAGAATAGGAAACCAATAGCTGTAGCCGGTTGTCCAGTAGATGGATTTTCTGCTACAGGTCAATTGTGGGGTAACCCTTTATATGACTGGTCTTACCATAAGGAAACTGGATATGTATGGTGGATACGAAGAGTTAGTTTTATGATGCAGTTATACGACGTTTTACGAGTGGATCACTTCCGTGGGTTTGACGAGTATTATGTCATTCCCTATGAGGATAAGACGGCAGAATTCGGACACTGGGAGCAGGGTCCTGGAATGGATCTAATCAATGCACTAAAGGATGCAATAGGAGAGAAGAATATCATTGCGGAGGATCTGGGATATCTAACAGACAGCGTAAAGCAGATGGTGCAGGACTCTGGTTTCCCAGGAATGAAGGTACTACAATTCGCATTTGATTCTCGTGAGACCAGTGATTATCTCCCTCATAATTATAATAGGAACTGTGTTGTCTATACTGGAACACATGATAATGACACCATTCAGGGTTGGTACGATTCATTGAATGATCATGATAGAGAGTTTTCTCTACGTTACTTGAATAACAGACGGACCCCAAGGAATGAGTTACATTTTGATTTTATAAGACTGGCAATGTCAAGTGTTGCAGATTTGTGTATCATTCCAATACAAGATTATCTAGGTCTTGGACGAGAAGCTCGGATTAATATTCCGTCAACTTTGGGTGAAAATTGGAAATGGCGCTTGAAAAAGGGAGATATAACTGATATTGTAATAGAAGAGATTAAGGAAGTAACAAAATTATATGGAAGATTATAATGAAGTGATAAGGGAAATTATATGGAAACGATAAAAGATATTGCGAAAGCATGTGGGGTTGGCGTTAGTACTGTCTCCCGTGCCATAAATAACCATCCGGATATCAATCCGGAGACAAAGGAAATGATTATGAATGTAATTCGTGAGCATAATTATATTCCAAATAATAGCGCACGTAATCTGAAAAGAACCCATGCAAAGACCATCGCGGTATTAATAAAAGGAATTACCAACCCTTTCTTTTCTAGAATGATAGGCATAATAGAAAGAGAAATCTATGAGAGGAAGTATTCATTTATATTACAACATGTTGAAGAGCGTGAAAATGAGATTGATGTGGCAATAGAGTTAATTAAGGAAAAACGCCTTAAAGGTATTATCTTTTTAGGTGGTAATGCCTCACATACCTTAGAGAAGCTAAGCCAGTTGGATATCCCCTTTGTATTGAATACAACGGGGATACCAAAAGACTTCCAAGAACAATCCAACAAATGGGCGTGTGTATCGGTGGATGACTATGCGGAAAGCTATAAGATGGTGACCTATCTTTGTAAGCAGGGGCATCAAAGGATAGCCATGATCTCTGCCAGTAGTGATGATAAAAGTATAGGACTACTTCGCTATCAGGGATATATACAAGCACTGAAAGATAATGGGAGAACCATAATTGATGAGCTTGTGATGCACATGGATGGACCAGATGACGCCTACAATATGGAAACTGGATATCGTCTTATGAAACGACTGATGGCAGGTAAGGAAACTTTTACCGCGGTATATGCTATTGCAGATAGCCTTGCACTGGGAGCCAGCAGGGCAATACGTGAAGCAGGAAAGACTATCCCTGAGGATTACTCTGTTGCCGGTTTTGACGGAATAGAAATGGGGACTTATTATGTCCCAAGTTTGACTACCATCAGGCAGCCTGTAGAAGAAATGGCAGAAACAATGATTCATCTGCTCTATGATCTAATTAAGAAAGAGGGCGGATGTAAAAAAGTGATTTTACCAGGATGTCTACTGGTTAGAGAATCTACGAAGACAATTTATTGACCCTGGATAAATAGGGAACTTAAAGGAGGACAATTATGACAGATGTAGTATGCGAACAATTAATAAGACGCCGTAACCGTTCTATAGATTTAATATACAGAGCACTGATCTGTTTTGCTATCATTGCTCTAGTATTTTCAACGGTTATTCTTGGTACCATAGGTTTGATTCTTGCTGTCGTACTTGGATTTGCCGCTTACTATCTAATCTTTCCACGTTTTTCAGTAGAGTATGAATATACTCTGATTAATAAAGAGCTAGATATAGATATTATCTATGGGAAGGAAAATAGAAAGTCAGGGATGAATCTTGATCTAAGCCAGGCAGAACTGATAGCACCTCTATCCTCCCCACGTATGGCATATTACCAGGATTGCAAAAAAAATAATTTTTCAGCGAATGATCCTGAAAAACCACCGTATGCAATCGTTATGACTCATAAACAAGAAACGGTATGTGTGCTGATTCAGATGGATGATACGCTATACAGTCATCTTCGGATGGCAGTTCCTCGTGTAATATACCGGGATTAAATAGAATAAAAAACAAAAGACATCTTAGTCAGTCTAATTGACGAAGATGTCTTTTTGAGTGGGAGTGTTCTTTAGAAATGAGAGTAAGAATAGGAAGTGACTGAAACGCTCCAACAAGGAACAGATAAGGTTATTAATATATAGTAAACAGTTTTTATACTGTAGAGGTGATATCAGGATGGAATTATTAGACATTATTGATGAACAGGGCAATCCAACGGGAAAGACCATTGATCGAATCCTTGCCCACCAACAGGGAATCTTGCATCGAACAGCCCATGTATGGCTGTTTCGCAAGATAAATAATAACCTAGAGATTCTACTTCAAAAGAGAAGTAAAATGAAAGATTCTTACCCAGGATGTTATGACATCTCCAGTGCAGGACATATTCCAGTGGGGGTGGACTTTATTCCCTCGGCTATTCGTGAACTAAAGGAAGAATTAGGGTTAACAGTGGATGAGTCTGAATTAATTTACTGTGGAAGAAGACGTATTTATTATGAAGAGGAGTTCTATGGAGTTCCCTTTATTGACAATCAAGTCAGCAATGTGTATATGATCTGGAAAGACGTGAAAGTCTCCTCACTACATCTTCAAAAGGAAGAGGTAGAAGAGGTAATCTGGATGGATTTTAGCCTGTGCCTCAAAGCAGTAGCAGAGAATTCAATTCCCCACTGCATTATGCAGGAGGAACTTCATATTCTACATAATGCATTAAAAGAGCAGGGAGTGTTGTAATAGCTATCATATATCAGCAAGGTGAGGCTACCGCCTAGGTTTGCTGGTGGTAGACAGCTTTTCAAAACGCAGTTGGGATGGAAGTCCCGAATGTTTTTCTTTTGTAGGAAAAGTAGAATCAAATCTGATAGCTTCCTGTTCATTTATTTGATAAGCAGGACTTTCAAAGAAACGTCCGGATAAATCCTTAAGTGCACCCGCGTGTAGTATTCAGGGTCTCCATAAATGAGGATAGCAGAGTAACCCATTTCTCGGGCTAAGACTTTTGTATGCTCAATGAGTTTGGTTCCTACTCCCTTTCCCTGATACTCAGGCAGTACAGAGATTGGTCCAAAACAAAGAACAGTACAGACTTCATCATTGTCCTTTGTCACACTTGATTTCGTGTACATAATATTTCCCACAATCTTGTCTCCATCTAAGGCTACAAAGTCCAACTCAGGAATAAAGTCTTTAGAGCCTCGCATTACATGGACCAGATAATGTTCATCACAGCCAGGAACATGGTGGTTCCAGAAGGCTTCCCTTGTGATGTTCTCCACTTCTTTATAATCTTTTGGTTCCTCACGTCGTAATATAAAATTCATAATGATTCCCTTTCTTCTTATAAATTTACTATACTATAACATATCTATTTCCTAATTCATACATCTGTGAATAAAAGTAGGGATAGGGGGTATACTTCAGATAATGAAAGATTGATAGATTGTATTGGAGGAACCCATATGTTAAATAGAGTAAAGCAGGTGCTTACCTGGGAAAAGATAAAAATAGCATTATATGTCATAGCTATGCTGACGGTTGTCGTTGTCATTCAATTGACCGTTAACCGTGGTTTTTTGGATGATAAGAAGCTTGTTAAGACGTTTGAAGAGACTAAAGTTACACCCAAAAAAGGAACTTTGCAGGTGGTTGGTAACTTTGGTGACAAATACCTGACAACAGAGGATAAAGAGAAGTTAATTGATCATGTGTCATCTAAACTAGGCATTACGGATACCTTAGAGAAAAAGGTGGTAAAAGGCAATACTACCATCAGTGTTACCGCCAAAGCAAAGGGTGAGGCATCCATGACGGATATAGAGGCAATTAGTATCACCTCAGAGAATAAGGAAAAGATAAAGCAAACCACCCAATATCTCTATGTGACCATCGATATCTATGATAATATATCCTCTGTGATTGGTTACAAGAATATTATAGAAGCTACCCTAGATGAGGTAGGGCTTAAAAGTGTAGACACCTCTATCCTGTTAACCGGTGTGTACCAGGGAAAGTTAAGTCTTTTGGATAAAAATAGAGTTACCAATGATGTATTAGAAAAACTTCAAGCTAGTGTAACGGCAGAAAACCGTTCCGACAGTATCTATACCGTATATGCCTACACAAAGAATCTCAGTAATTCTATAGAGATCCAAGGAGAAAAGGTAAATCTCAACATAGGCTTTTCTTATGATGAGAAGAAAGATGAAACCACCCTTTATCTAGCTACCCCAATCATCAACGAGGATTATTAAAAACACCGATGTTTCCTTACCTCTGCCTATAGAACTTCATTACAAAAAAACAGTTGTCATTGCCAATGCGCGCTAACCGTAAAAGGCATCGAAGGTGCCTAAGGGAGAAAGGAAGCGAAGGGCGATGGCAACTGCTTTTTTGTCAACTGAACTTAGTAGGCATAGAAAGGGATTTCTATCAATATCTACGTCTACGTCTACGCCTACGCCTACGGTAGCGCATACGGCGGTACATTAAATTATTGTAGAGCATGGTCTGAATCAAATACCGCAACCAATTTGGTCTTCCATATGGATTAAAGTCCGAAATCGTAAGAGGTGGGGTGCATTCCAAGCCACTGCAAGGACGAACTGGAGGAAATAAAGGATTTCCAGACATCTCCTCTGCTTGTAATTCCGGATTGTCCTTATCCATTTCTACAGCTCGATTATAAATATTGTCAATCATTGTATCGAGATGTACTTTGTCTGGGATTTCATCAAACATGCAACTTCCACTATATTCTAACTGATCACACTGATCATCAATAAGTTGTTGAATCTTTTTGGCCGTTTGTGGATAAAGAGATTGAAAATATTCATAGTCCTGTTCCATATCTCTAAAATCATCTTGCTGTTCCATATCGTTAAAATCATCTTGTCGTTCCATATTCTCTCCTCTATAAAGGTTTTATACCATTATATGAGAGTGAGAAAAATAGTTGAACTTTCCTAGAAAAGTCGTTACAATTAGACACAGAAACTTGTTTTGTATAGTAGTATCTTTCATTCAGATTTTAGATAGGAGTAAAACATGAATGCTACACTAAGAGAACTCTTAGAAACAGTGTTAAATATAGATTTAATTCAGATCATTGGAAGCAATCCCTCTGATAAGACTAGATGTCAAAAGATTAAGATAAGACCGCTTCTTGTTAAGCAACAGTTAATATTTCAAGCATCAGAATTTGTAGGCACCAAAGTACTGCATAAGAATTTTGAAAGGCAGGAGCTGATTAGGTATATAGAAGAGCTTGAGGTTGGTGGCATTTTGTTTGGACAGTTTGCAATTGAGACCAAATCAGAGAATATAAATGTGCTTATGAATAAGAAGGGCACGATTACTGTGAAACGTAAGTCAAAGAAACCGGATACAGTGATAGTAGAACCAATCAACTTAGAGCATAACCGTGCCAAACAATATATTTTACCAGAAGGAACCCCTGTTCCATTTTTGGTGGATCTAGGAGTTATGACAAAGGAAGGGAAGATTGTTCGTGCTAAGTACGATAAATACAGGCAGATTAACCGCTTCCTAGAGTTTATTGAAGACATCCTTCCAAGTCTGCCTAAGGATGAGAAGGTCACAATTTTGGACTTTGGATGTGGTAAATCTTATTTAACCTTTGCTATGTATTATTATCTAAAGGTGCTTAAGAATTATAAGCTTCAGATTATTGGATTGGATTTAAAAAAAGATGTGATTGCTCATTGTAATAGCCTAGCTAAGGACTATGGGTATGAGGAGTTACAGTTTTTGGTGGGAGACATTGCTTCCTATGAGGGTGTCAATCAAGTGGATATGGTAGTATCTCTTCATGCCTGTGATACAGCTACGGATTATGCAATGTTTAAGGCAATTCAGTGGCAAGCCAAGGTGATTCTATCAGTGCCGTGTTGTCAGCATGAGTTAAATAAGCAGATGAAAGATACCCCACTTAATAATCTATTCCGGTATGGCTTAATCAAAGAAAGAACAGCAGCGTTGTTTACCGATGCGATACGAGCAAATCTATTAGAACAGTGGGGATATAAGACACAGATTTTGGAATTTATCGACATGGATCACACCCCAAAAAACATCTTAATTCGCGGAGTTAAGAAGCAGAATAATGGACCCAATAAGGCAGTTCAAGGTAAATATAAGAAGGTAAGCGTTGGAAATCAGTCAATACTTACCCATAAGGAGATTCTAGAGACATTTGGTATACACCCAACACTTAATAGATTACTTAGTGACTATGAAAACGAATTGAATGGGATAGTATAAGAGAAAGGCTAAGGGCAGATTATGAAGTACGTAACACGTGCACTTATTTTAATAGCAATATTCGGAGTTTCCGTTTGGTATATGGGGCGTAATATAAAAGAGGAAGCGTCTATTTTTGATACAACAGTGGAAATGGGGGAAACAAGCTTTCCGTTGGTTAGTCTGTTATCGGATGGTTATGAGGTCAATATGATGTATGGGTATTCTGGTAACATCAATATTGATAATTTTCGTGATGCCATTCTACCACTTGACTCAAACAAGACAGTAAACGTGCTTATTAGGCAGCAGAATACCAGTGTAAAAAAAATGAGCTATGAGGTAACCGAGATTAATTCTGAGGAGGTAATTGCTCAGGGTTCCTTAAGTGCTATGGAAAATACTGAGGATGGTAAGACTGCCAAGATTAGGTTGGATGGAGATTTTGAACCGGGAAGGGAATATTCCTTTAAAATCACACTAGTGACAGACACTAGTAAGAAGATTCATTATTTTTCCAGAGTTAAGCAAATTGATCATCCATTCACGAAAGAAAAGCTGGATTTTATCATGGGCTTCCACAAGGCTACCTTTGATGCAAAGAAGTTGGAGAAGTATGCAGTCTATCTGGAGACCAATGCCTCTCTGGCACCGGAAGAGTTCTTTCATACCACAATTAATTCCACAAAATCAAAGATTGCTTGGGAAAATATGAAGCCAAAGGTTGTTACCAATGTTATCCCTACAATTAAAGAAGTCAATAAAGATGGTATGTCTGTAGAACTGACCTATCTCATAAAGAGCTCAATTTACGATAAGGATGGTAAGAAAATTGTAGATGAATCCATTTATGAGGTAAAGGAATTTTACCGAATGCGCTATTTTACAGATGTTATATATTTACTAGCATATAATCGTACCATAGAGGAGATACAGGATATCAGCCAATATGATCCGCTTACTCAGACGGATGGAAATCGTTATCTGACTTTGGGAATACAAAGGAAGGAAAATGAGAAGGTATATCATGATGAGAATAATGACAAGTTGTGCTTTGTGGATCACGGAACTTTGTGGTACGGAGCCCTCGAGCAGAATAAGCTAGTGAAAGTCATATCCTATATGGATACCTCCGTGAAATTTTTTCATAGTGGCTATAATCAGACTGATATTAAGGTACTGAATATTGATAGCGCAGGTAATATAAACTTTATTGTCTATGGATATATTAATAAGGGAGATTATGAAGGAAGAGTTGGTCTGATTCTGTACAAATATTATGCAGAAAGTAATCGAATTGAGGAACAGGCCTATATTCCTATGGAGCAGCCATTTGAAATACTGGAAAGAGAACTGGATAATTTCTATTATTTAAGTGAAGTGGACGTGTTCTATTTTTCCATTGATGGAATTATCTACGGTTACAATATTACTACTCGTTCGCTAGATGTCATTGCAGAGGATGTTACTACAGATTCCTGTCTGTTGTCCCAAGAAGGCAAATATATGGTATGGCAGGATTCCAGTAATACTAAGACCAACCAAAAGCTTCACTATCTCAATCTGGAGACAGGAGAGACCTTTGAAATCAAAGCAGAGGCTGGATCCTCTATTCGATTGGTTGGTGCAGTAGACAACAATTTTGCCTTTGGTTATGCTAAATCCGCCGACATTCATACTACTAAGGATGGAATGGAGACAGTACCTATGCATAAGTTAGAGATTATGAATCCTATGGGCAAAAATCTGAAGACCTATACTCCAAAGGAAGGCTATGTCAGCAAGGTCACAGATAAAAATAATTCTCTAGAGCTTACTTTGGTAAAAAAGGTCTCAAGTGGATATGAAATAGTAGGAACTGATTATATTGTGAGTAAGATAGACAGTTCTATTGAGAATATTTATGTTCATAATACTTTAGTAGGTGACAGTTTAAGTGGTCATAAGATTGAGTTAGTATGTATAGCTCTTCCAGCGGACTATAAACCGACCGCTAAGCCGGTTGTGAAAAAAACTGAGAATACTATTATAACAGAGGATACTCTAGTTCATATTAAGAGTAATACTATAAATGAGTTAAAATATTATGCCATTGGTTATGGTCATGTGATTGATAAATACGATACAGCTGCCGAGGCAATTAAGGTAGCCGATGAAAACATGGGAACAGTAATAGATACAAAGAACCATATAATCTGGGAGAGAGGTGGAACCGGTGTCGCTAGTAGCCTTACCACCATCACCGGAATGAATTCTGGTAACGGAATCAACAGTATTGGAGCCTGTATCAGCATGGTATTAAAGTATAACCACATCCAGGTGGATGCGGCTAGCCTAAGTAAATCAGACAAGACCATAATGGAGTTGTTAGAAGAAAATCTTAAGTATGATTCTGTTAATCTGTCTGGTTGTACACTAGAAGAAGTATTATACTATGTCAGCAATCGTCGTCCTGTAATTGCTATGAAGAGCAGTAAGAATGCAGTCATCATTACAGGCTATGGACAGACTACAGTTACTTATTATGACCCATCGGAGGGTAGATCCATTACATCCTCCATAACAGAGGCTACCAAATTGTTTGAAGATGCCGACAATGTATTTGTAAGCTATGTTTATTAGTTGGAAGAAAACAGACTACGTGCCGTGAGATAGGAGAAAAAATGGACCCAAGAATAGAGAAATTAGCAGAGAATCTAGTGAATTATTCTATGAATGTGAAGGAAGGGGATAAAGTATATATTCATTATATTGGACAGGATACAGAACCTCTTGCTAGACAGATTATTAAAGAAGTATATAAGGTGGGGGGCATTCCATTTCCTCATTTTACTTCGAAAGCAGTACAAAGGGAGATTCTTCTTCACTGTACAAAGGAACAGATTCAGTTGATGGCTGAAGTGGATGCCAAAGAGATGGCTGAGATGGACTGTTATGTGGGTATCCGTGGGGAAGAAAATGTATCAGAGCTAGCGGATGTCCCTGCTCAGAAGCAGAGACTGTATGACTTGCATTATATGACACCAGTTCACCATGACATTCGAGTGAGAAAGACACGCTGGGTAGTACTTCGTTATCCAACCCCTTCTATGGCTCAATTATCTAATACGAGTCTTGAAAACTTTGAGAATTTCTATTTTGATGTTTGCAACTTGGATTATGGGAAAATGAGTAAGGCCATGGACAACTTGGTGGAATACATGGAAAGGACTGATAAGGTCCGCATTGTAGGCCCGGGAACAGACCTGACCTTCTCCATCAAAGGAATACCGGCAATCAAATGTGCCGGTGAAATGAACATTCCGGACGGAGAAGTCTTTACAGCCCCTGTAAGAGACTCTATTAATGGAACTTTAACCTATAACACGCCTGCTGTATATCAGGGTTTTACCTTTGAAAATATATGCTTGACCTTTAAAGATGGCATGATTGTTAATGCAACGGCAAATGACACGAAGCGTATTAATGAAGTCTTTGATACTGACGAGGGTGCGCGTTATGTTGGCGAATTTGCAATAGGGGTGAATCCTTATGTAGAGAAACCAATGAAGGATACCCTGTTTGATGAGAAGATAAAAGGGTCCTTCCATTTTACTCCGGGTAACTGCTATGAGACAGCTCCTAATGGGAATCATTCCTCTATCCATTGGGATCTGGTATGTATCCAGACAATGGAGTATGGTGGTGGAGAGATGTATTTTGACGATGTTCTGATACGGAAGGATGGTCGTTTTGTGGTACCGGAACTGGAATGCTTAAATCCTGAAAACCTAATGAATGAATAAAAAATGTGCCAGAGTTTAATATTTGCTAAACTCTGGCACATTTTTTTCTATCAATGCGTTATCAGCTCGTAGATTACAGGAATTAGTAAGACAGGAAGCATATTACCTACCTTAAATTTCTTACCAAAGGCTATGTTGATGCCAACACAGAAAATCAAAGCAGAACCAACGAAACTAAGGTTATTAATAAGCTGCTCACCAGCTAATTCCCCAAAGAATCTGGAAAACAAGGTGATGGAGCCTTGGTAGAGTAAAATTGGTATTGCAGAGAAGATTGCCCCCACTCCGTAGGTGGAGGTAAAGACTATGACAATGATTCCATCTAATACCGACTTGGCAGCAAGCATGGAGTAGTTACCGTTTACACCATCCTGGATAGAACCCACTATTGCCATTGCCCCAACACAAGTAATCAGTGATACATTTACAAAGCCATCAACAAATTGGCTATCGTTTTCGCGTTTTACAGCTTTCTTAATTCTTTCTCCTAAGGTATCCATCCTATCTTCTAAATGCAGTACTTCACCCAGTACAGTTCCAAGTACCAAAGATAAAATCAATAACATGGTTCCCTGTGTCTCTATAGAGTTCTTATGTACGACCAGCATCTTCGACAAGGTACCAGCAGCTCCAATAAAAATAGTTGCTACACCGCAAGCCTGCATCAGTGCTTTTTGAATCTGTTCCCTTATCCCGTTTCTTAGTAGTAATCCAATCATGCCGCCCACAATGACAGCTATTGTATTTATTAAGGTCCCTAGTCCAAACATGTCAGTAAATCCTCTTCTTTCTCGTATAAATTGAGTTTATTCGTTATCACTATAGAGGATAAAAAAAGTGGTGTCAAGAAGATTGTAGTCTAGGATTCTTCTTTGAAGAAATAT
>JAEZPG010000037.1 GCA_023413555.1 Bacillota bacterium
ATATATCGCACTGCAATCTATTAGTCAATACTATCTATGAATTTTTTACAAACAAAAGGCCTAGAATTGGCACTTGAGGATATTTCATCCCACACATACCAATCTTGGCCTTTTAAATCGTAGCAAATTTTATATAAGAGTAGTCATCTAATCTTAGTACTACACTCTACACATTAAAACAACTTCCACCAATAAACTCTCTTAGAATAGAATTATTCGGAACATCCTCACTGCTGATTCCTACAAAGTAATCCAAAAACTTAAGAAGCCTCTTGGCCTCAATATACTCTTCTGCATCCCTAGGTATTCCAAAAAGAATCGGTTCTGCAAACTGTTTTAATACAGCAAGTTCATAAATCATGACGCTGTTGAACATAATATCAGCCTCCTCTTGGAAAGGGAAAATATACTTTTCCTCACCACGACGAACACTAGACCACATCGCAATCGTATCCTTGGCAGACGTACCTCTTGTTCTGGCATCTCTTACCATGCGTCGCAGTAGACGGCCATCTGTTGTAGGTATTCTATTATGTTCATCAATGTTTAACTGAGTAAGTGCACTAATATATATCTTAAACTTGCTTTCCTTTGGTAAGGAATAAGACAATTTATCATTCAAGCCATGGATACCCTCAATGACTAAAATGTCATCTGGTCCAAGTTTCTTATAATTACCCTTGTACTCCCGTTTGCCGGTTTTAAAGTTAAAGCTTGGTAACTCTACCCTTTTACCTGCTAAGAGATCCATCATATCCCGGTTAAATTGCTTTGTATCAATAGCTTGTAGACACTCATAGTTATAGTTTCCGAATTCGTCTCTTGGAGTATCTTCACGATTACAAAAATAATCATCCACTGCAATTGGATGTGGATTCAGGCCAAAAGTTCTTAGTTGAATAGACAGCCTATGGGAAAAAGTGGTCTTTCCTGAAGAACTTGGTCCTGCTATCATAATGAATTTTTTATCCGGTTGACTTACAATCTGAGCTGCAATCTCACCTATTTTCTTCTCCTGCAATGCTTCCTGTACAAGTATCAGCTCACTGGCACCACCTCTACATACTTCATCATTGAGCGCTCCAACGGTATCAATTCCCATCTTTCTGCCCCAGTCATTAGACGCTTTTAATGTCCTATAAAGCTTTGGAGTAGGTACGAACTCATGTAAATGAGTAGGAGTATTCTTGTAAGGAAGAATCATAATAAACCCATCCTCATAAAGAGTAAGGTCAAAATATTTTAACACTCCGGTACTTGCAGGCATATAACCATAATAATAGTCTTCAAAACCATCTAAGCTATATATATTGGCCCTGCTAACACGACGATATTTAAATAGCTTCTGTTTATCGTACATGCCATAAAGGGCAAACAAGTCCATAGCTTCTTCCGTATTCATGGAAAATTTTCTAAAAGGTATATCTTTCTTAACCATAGTAATCATTCTGGCTTTCACCCGATCAAGAATCTCTTGATCTAGCTTAACATTGCCTTCTACTTCATAGTAGAGTGCATTTCCAAGCGAAAATTCAATACAAATTCTGTTTACATTCTCTCTACCAAACTCCTGATACATAGCCTTTAGCATCATGAGAGATATCCCTCTAATGTATGTTTTATGTCCCACATCATCTTTAGTTGTCAAAAAACTTATTTTACAATCCTTTATGACAGGTTTATTTAATTCTCTTAACTTACCATCTACAAAAGCCAACATTATATCATTTTCATAGTTTTTCTGATATTCCTTACTGATTTCTAATAACTTAGTACCTTTTTCATATTCCCTTATCTGACCATCAATTTCGCATTTAATCATCTTTTCCATGAAATTCTCCTTCCTCTAAGCCTCACCATTCAAAACTATACAATTTGAAATGGACTCTCTTCCTTAGCAGAAATAATTTCTATCTCATTGGGAATCCCTACATAATTATGATCAGCTCTAAATAAATAATCATATAAATAACCTCTCATAAAATCAACAAATAAATGCTCTGTTCCAAAATGACCTGCATCAATAATCATTAGGCCTGCCTCTAAAGCATCTAGTGCTGCATGATGGTCGATATCCCCTGTAACCAGAACATCTGCCTTGACTTTTAATGCATTATTAATGACACTTTTACCTGAGCCCGGACAGATAGCCACAGTGGCAATCTTCCGATTCATATTGCCAGTAACTTTAAGGTGGGACAGTTTTAATGAGTTCTTTACATTTTGTACCAGTTCCTCAAATAACATATCACGACTCAAATAACCATAACAGCCAAGACCAGCAACATTCCCCCGATTTTCCAGCTTATAGACATCGTAAGCCACCTCCTCATAAGGATGTACACGAAGCATAGCCTGAATTGTCGCATCTAATCGCTCTGGTCTTACAATAGTCTCTAACCGGACCTCCTGGGCATAGGACATCTTATTTTCTTCTCCAATATAAGGTTTCGTTCCTTGTAAAGGCTGAAAGCTTCCAATTCCCTGTACACCAAAACTGCAGCTAGAATAATTACCAATATGACCGGCATCCTCTTTTATAAATGCCTGACGTACCAAATCCACACTGTCTACCGGCACATAAACAACCAATTTATATAAGGTTTCCTCATAGGTTTTATCCAATATTTTAGGATTGGTGATTCCTATTCGACTAGCAGCCTCTCTTGCCATAACTGCTACATCAAAATTAGTATGCATGGCATAACAGGATATTTGGTTACTTATTAACTTAATTACCTTTCTACCTGGGGCATTGTCATAGGTCACCTGTTTCAGTGGAGAATATAACAGTGGGTGATGCGTAATCAACATATCTACGTTAGCTTCCACACACTGATCCACTACACTTTCACTGGCATCTAATGCCAACATAATTTTATGAACTTCTTGGTTTTCTTTTCCAATCAATAGACCGACATTATCCCAAGCCTCAGCCAGTCTTTTGGGTGCCAGTTGTTCTAATCCAAATATGACATCTCTACAAATCATAATAACTTAATCCCCCTTCTAGTATTTTAATATCGTTTTCTAATTCTAATATTCTTTGTTGACATTCCTGTGTTTTTCTTAACAAATGTTTTCTAACATTCATCCTTTTTGTTAATTCTACGTGTAAATATTCATTTAATACAGGATTTTTCTCTTCTAACAAATACTTTCCATATCGATCAAATAGACTTTGTCTTAGCGGATCAGGATCCTCACTCCGACTATCCTCTTCTTTACCTCTTAACGCTTTTATTATTGTGTAATACTTACCACCTTCTTTTACCATTTGCTCCTTAACAATGGCAAAGCCATGGGTTCGTAAGTATTCTCTTACCAGAAATATCTCTGAATGTGGAGATATAATTATTTCCCTTACCTGTTTAATTATATCCTCTCTGGCTGAAAGAATTTTAACAGTCAAGGCTCCACCCATTCCAGCTATAAGTATTGTGTTCACATCTCCTGGACTTAATTCCATTAAGCCATCTGACAACTTGGTTTTTATATGGTCCGACAGATGATGGCTTTCTATGTTCTCTATGGCTTTTTGCAACGGTCCTTTATTTATATCCATTGCTATCACTTCTTTAGCAATCTTATGATCCATTAAATAAATAGATACATATGCATGATCACAGCCTACATCAGCTACTGTACTTCCCTTGGTCACCATGTCAGCCAAGGTCTTTAAACGGTTTGATAATTGCATATATCCTCCAAAACAAGAAGAGTTGTTGTAGACTATTCGATTTCATAACTCACCGTCAAATCTACAACAGCTCCTTTTATTCCAAATAATCTTTTAATTTTCTACTACGACTAGGATGTCTAAGTTTTCTTAAAGCTTTCGCCTCAATTTGTCTGATACGCTCTCTTGTAACATTAAATTCTTTTCCTACTTCTTCCAGTGTACGAGCCCTTCCATCATCAAGACCAAAACGTAGCCTTAATACCTTCTGCTCCCTTTCTGTTAGAGTTCCAAGCACTTCTACCAGCTGCTCCTTTAACAAGGTAAACGCTGCAGCCTCAGCAGGTACTGGTACGTTATCATCTTGTATAAAATCCCCTAAGTGGCTGTCTTCTTCCTCACCAATTGGTGTCTCTAAAGATACTGGCTCTTGGGAAATCTTCTGAATCTCCCTTACTCGTTCTACTGGCAGATTCATTTCCCCCGCAATTTCCTCCGGAGATGGCTCTCTTCCAAGGTCTTGTAACAACTGACGTTGTACACGAATCAATTTATTTATAGTCTCCACCATATGCACCGGAATCCTAATTGTCCTAGCTTGGTCAGCAATTGCTCTCGTGATAGCCTGACGGATCCACCACGTTGCATAGGTGCTAAATTTATAACCCTTTGTATAATCAAACTTTTCGACTGCTTTTATTAACCCTAGATTTCCTTCTTGAATCAAATCCAAAAAAAGCATTCCACGTCCAACATAACGCTTAGCAATGCTGACTACCAAACGAAGATTGGCTTCAGCCAAACGTTTCTTGGCTGCTTCATCCCCTTCTTCCATTTTTTTTGCCAGAACTATCTCTTCATCAGCAGAAAGAAGAGGTACCTTTCCAATCTCCTTTAAATACATACGAACAGGATCTTCAATACTTATTCCCTCAGGTACAGTCAAATCGATATTCTCTAATTCCTCATCCTCGATTACCGGGATATCCTCTTCCTCTGTAATTTTAAGTACATCAATATTATTAGACTCAAGATACTCGTAAATCTGTTCAATTTGATTTGGGTCTAGATCCATATCTACAAAAAAATCGTTGATTTCCTGGAATTCAAGGACATTCTTCTTCTTTTTTGCAATTGCTAAAAGCTCTTTTAGTTTCTCAGAAAATTTTGCTACATTTTCTTCCATCTATTACCACCCTTTTTCCAATCTCTTAATAGTCTAACCACGATTCAAAGAAATATGCAATTTCTGTAAATTGGCTTGTTCCTTAATAATCTCCTGTAACTTTTTAATATCAGTTACAGTACGGCTTGCATTATCAAGACTGTTCTTTTTGATTTTCATTATAGTTTCATTTAAGGCTTTTTCTCGTTCCTGGACACTAAGGTCCTCTCCTATACTGGTGTTAAATAAAGAAGCCACTTCGTTCTGCTCTTCAACACTTTCAAAATGATTAATTATCTTAGCCGGTACAACCTGCCCGGTAGTCGCATATTGTTCAAATAGCATGGTGGCTACCTTATGATACAGGGGGTCCAAAAAATCGTCTGGTCCAATTATCTCCTGTAGCAGTGAAAATAAAGAAGTATCCTCAATTAACCAAGTCACAAGGATTTTCTGGGACTCCTTAATTCCGTTGTCCTTCTTCTTTTTTCTCTTCGCTTCCTCCTCATAGGTTCGCTCTACATAAGGGCTTCCTCCCAGCCTAGCTCCATGCCTGTTTACAAGTTTCCGCAAATCTTCATACGATATGTTATACTTCCTAGCTATCGCTTCAACATAATTATTTCGTTCTATTTCTTCCGAAAAAACCAACATTCGTTTTGCTACTTCATTAAAA
This sequence comes from Bacillota bacterium, assembly GCA_023413555.1. Classification (GTDB taxonomy): domain Bacteria; phylum Bacillota; class Clostridia; order Lachnospirales; family Lachnospiraceae; genus KM106-2. Next base: position 5,521 of record JAEZPG010000037.1, read on the forward strand.
AACTTCGTTTTGGCTTCAGGATCATTTAAATCAAAATTTCGTTGTAAAACCTCTATTTCAAAATAAAAACTATTTTCCGCATTATCAAGTCTCTTTTGGAATTCTTCTGCACCTAAGGCCTTAATAAATTCATCAGGGTCTTTATAAGGCTTCATATTTACTATCCTGATAGAAAGTCCAGCTTCCTTTAAAATTGGAATTGCCCGAAGGGTTGCTTTTGTACCTGCCTCATCGCTATCATAAGTAACTAGGACCTCGTTGGTATATCGTTTTAACAAATTGGCCTGGAGGCCAGTAAATGCAGTTCCAAGGCTAGCTACAGCATTATTGAATCCTGCTTGGTGAAGAGCAATAACATCCATATAGCCCTCACAAATAATCATATTAGGTCTTCTTGAGATTCTTGCCTGATTCATACCATACAAAGTTCGACTTTTATCAAAGACTTTGGTTTCTGGAGAATTCAAATACTTTGGTTCCCCTTTGCCCATGACTCTTCCACCAAACCCGATTACTCTGTTATTCACATCCATAATTGGATACATCACTCGGTTCCAGAATTTATCATAAATTCCTTTAGCTTCATCAAACGTAATAAGACCTGACTGTTTTAATATTTCGTCCTTATAGCCCAAACTCTTTAGATATTGATATAAATCGTTACTAGTTTTGTTGGAATATCCTAAACCAAATTTCTGAATTGTCGGTAATGACAGTTCTCGGTCCGTAAGGTATTTTAGTGCAGCAGCCCCATTTTCCTTCTTTAACTGATAAAAATAGTACTTAGCAGCTTCTTTGTTTATCTCCAACAGCTGTCCCTTTAAATCCACTTGTCGCTGTTCCTCTACAGAATATTCTACTTTAGGAAGATCTACTCCGACACGCTCTGCTAGCATCTTTAGGGCTTCTACAAAGGTATAGTTCTCATATTCCATTACAAAGGTGAATACATTACCCCCAACACCACAACCAAAACAATGATACATCTGCTTTTGTCCACTTACACTAAAAGAAGGGCTTTTCTCATTATGAAAAGGACATAGTCCAAAATAGTTGCCGCCTTTTTTTTGTAATTTCACATAAGTAGAAACTACATCCACAATATCATTGCGCTGTCTAACTTCTTCTACAATATCTTCTGGATAATACATACGTCCTCCCTAATAGATTTTCTCCATTTTGTTTTTATTCGACAACTTTTCATTATTTCCTTTTTGTTATGCAAAAATCCATAAAATTTAATTCTAATTAATAAACGTTCCAAAATTTAGGAATATTTGCCTCTCTGAATTTCTCAATTGCAAAATGATCCGTCATACCTGCAATGTAATCACAGACTACCTTTTCCTTGGTCTCTCCCTTTTGCTCAATGAGCATACGATATTCGGTCGGTAATAATCCAATATTTGTACAATAATATTCATACAGATGTTTAACTAAGCTTTCAGCCTTGGATTCCTGGCCCTTTGCAATCGGATTGGTATAAACATTTATAAACATAAAGCTTCTTAACCCATACATAGTTTTTTCGACTTCAGGAGACATCATAATATCATCTTTCCCATCACTGGAAAGTATAATATCATGAATCAATTTATTCAACCTTTCCTTTACACTATGTCCTAATATATCCGTGAATTCAGCTGGAATATCCTCTTCATTTAGAATTCTTCCACGTATTGCATCATCAATATCATGATTTATATAGGCAATTTTATCAGATAAACGCACAATCTTCCCTTCTAAGGTAGAAGGCGTTCCAGCTGTCTGGTGATTCGCTATTCCGTCTCTTACTTCCTTAGTCAGATTTAGACCTTGTCCATGCTTCTCTAACAGTTCCACTACCCTTAGACTTTGAAGGTGGTGATGAAAACCCTCTGGGGAAACAGCATTTAATGCTCTTTCTCCCGCATGTCCAAATGGGGTATGTCCCAAATCATGACCTAAGGCAATGGCTTCTGCCAAATCTTCATTAAGTTCAAGTGCCTTCGTTATAGTCCTAGAAATCTGAGAGACCTCTAAAGTATGTGTCAGACGAGTACGATAATGATCACCTGCCGGAGCAAGAAAGACCTGTGTCTTTTGCTTCAATCTTCGAAATGCCTTACAATGAAGGATTCGATCCCTATCCCTCTGATAAATAGGTCGTATATCGCATGGTGCTTCATAGATATCCCGTCCCATAGACGCATCACTAAAAGAAGCATAAGAACTTAAGTACTTATGCTCTCTTAACTCTTGTTTTTGTCTAAGATTCATTGTTTCCATAATCGTTCCCCTTATAACAGGATTCTATTCTACGGTTTATAACTAATATTAGACAAAACTTTTATATTTCCTTTTTTTTATTTTTAAAGACTTTACAGCCAGAAGAACAATTCTCACAGCCACAGCTACAATAATGTCCTCTTTTTATAGCTTTTATCCTTTTAACAATAACAAAAGTTGTATACACAAGGACTAATGCTCCAATAATATAAGGTGCCATTTCTTTCCTCCCTACATAAAAAGACTGGCAATCTGATAGAATATTGTGGTTACTACCCAGGCTACCGTCAGCTGAAAGATTATTGTAACCGCCATCCATTTAGCAGATTTCAGTTCACGCTTTACTGTTGCCAATGTGGCAATGCATGGTGTGTATAACAAGCAAAATAACATAAGAGCATATGCGTTAAGAGCGCCAAAGCCGTTTTGTGTCAAGGTAGTATGCATCAAATTAATACCCTGACCTGAATTAATGTTGGCGATTCCAAACAGAATACAGAAACTGGATACCACTACCTCCTTAGCGGCTAGACCAGAAATAAGAGATACGACTACTTGCCAAAGTCCAAGCCCCGCGGGCGTCAAAATAGGAACTAAAACTTTACCAATCTGTGCTCCAAAGCTTTGACTCATATCATCTACCATACCACGTGTTCCAAAATTCAGAATAAACCATACAATGACAGAGGCAACGAAAATTGTGGTTCCTGCCTTTGTCAAATAATCCTTCACCTTCTCCCATACATAGATGAATATCGTATGGGGATTAGGCATTTTATAGTCAGGAAGCTCAATAAGTAAGGTTTTGATCTCTTTCTTGCCCTCAAAAACCTTTATAATTAACGCAATTAAAATACCTAGTACCAAACCGATAACATACATAGAGAAAGCAGCTACCATTGCATATTTCTCAAAGAAAATCTGTGAGAAAAGAACATAAATGGGCAGTTTAGCACTACAAGACATAAATGGAGTGATAAAAATAGTCTTTCGACGGTCTTTGATATCTTCTAGCGCTCTAGATGCCATAACTGCTGGAACAGTACATCCAAAGCCTAAAAGCATAGGAATAAAGGCTCTACCAGACAGACCTAGCTTACCCATAAGGCCATCCATAACGTAAGCTACTCTAGCCATGTATCCGCTATCCTCCAAAATTGCCAAGGCTAAAAAAAGGATAAAGATGTTAGGCAGAAAAGTTAAGATACCTCCAACACCTGCTATTATTCCTTCTACCACCAGAGAGGAAACCGTTGGTCCAGCTCCTATACCATCAAGGAAATGCATAGTCCCTGTAGAAAACTGATCTAGGAAAACTTCAAAATACCCTTTCATCCAATCCCCAATAGTAAAGGTTAAGAAAAACACCAAAGCCATAATTCCAAGAAAAATAGGAACTCCTGCATAACGATTGGTTAGAAAGGCGTCTATACGATCAGTGGAAGCTTCTTTTTTAGATTTATTTACAAGACATTCTTCGACTACTTCTTCAATGAAATCATATTTTTGATTAATAATTTCTTTCTCCCAGCTACGCTTTACAAGGGAGGTAACAGACACAGGAAACATTGCTTCAATATCTTCATCTCGCTCCAATAGTTTTATTGCATGCCACCTTGGATTATGTATATCTGGCTGAAATTCAGTAATAGCCATTATTAATTCATCAATTTTATCCTCTATCTCATCTGAATAAACCACAGTAAATTCTTTATGATGATGATGCTTATGTTTGGTACTAAGCAGTTCATCGTGGTGATGTTCCAACAACTCACAGGTCTTAGTCTTATGGTGTGCCACTGTATGCATAAGAATATCCAAACCTGTTTTCTTTCTTGCAGAAACAGGAATAACAGGTATACCAAGCATTTCTGGCATTCTGTGAAGGTCAATCTCCATACCTCTCTCTTCTACGATATCCATCATATTGAGAGCTAAAATTACTGGTTTCCCAAGTTCAATTAATTGCAATGTCAAATATAGATTTCTTTCTAGACAGGAGGCATCTGCAACATCCACGATAACATCTACATGGTCACTTAAGATATATTCCCTGGACAATTTTTCTTCCATGGTATAGGATGTTAGACTATAAATTCCCGGAAGATCTACCAATTTAAAGTGATGGCTGTGGTACTTCATAGCCCCTTCCTTCTTCTCTACTGTTACACCAGGCCAGTTGGCTACCTTTAACTTTGCTCCAGTGTATGCATTAAACAACGTGGTCTTTCCACAGTTAGGATTTCCTATAAACCCTACATTCAATTCTTCCTTCATACCACTTATGCCTCCTGTATCTCAATCGCCTGTGCTATTTCCTTCCCCACAGCCAGTCTTGTTCCTCTCACTCTAAATATTACGGCACCACGTCGCTTATTATTCAGAATTGTTAATGTAGTTCCCTCTGTTAGTCCCAAGGCTTGTAAACGATAGGCAATTTGATTATCCAAAATCATAGTCTGCACCTGATAGCTATGGCCTTTTTTCCCATCTCTCACTGTCATACCTTTCTTGCCCTCTTTCATCTTTATTCTGGTTTCATTCGTTTGTATCGCTTTTTCATTTGATGAATGCAAATGAGAATAATTATCATTTATAACATTATACCCTTCCGTTTATAGTATGTCAATATCGGAACTACGTAGCCAGTCCAGAAATTATCCTTTCAATAAAAAAAAACAGAGAGTGTTTTCTCTGTATTTTTAATTTACACTATTTTCTTATATTAAAGCCATAGACAACCAATTTTATAAACATCACCATACTTCCAAATCCACCAGCAATACCGGTAAACAGTCTTCTAACGTTGGTGGATTCTTTTAAATGTATGGCCTGTAATAGCCAGTCCATAAACATAATCAATAAACCAGCTAAAGCATAGTTCCTTAGTTTGTTAAAATGTACCTTTTTATAAACAATTGGTGCCAGAAGGTATCCAATGAATACTCCACAACATCTGGCACATACCGGAAACTGATACCCCTTTACAAAGAAGCTTCGTTCTGGCATCTGATGGCAACCGGTTCTGGCACCCAATTTCATCAGACGGATCCAACCACTAACTTGACCATTGTTTTCCTTATTTATATTTGCTCCCTTGCAAGGCGCTTCCTTCATATCTCTGCTCCTTATAACCTATTCCATAAGTTTCATATTTATTAGCATCTGAATTTGTTGCCACAGTCATTACAAATCCAGAAATGTTTGGTTTTGGTTTTGCCTTCTCCCATTCCACAAAGACCACAAAGTAGCCCAATTGGCCCTAAAATAAAAAATCCGCACAAACCTTTACATACGCCAAATCCCTTACTATCTGTTTCACTTTCCTGTATAAGTATACAATTCTGGCTTCCACATTTTTTGCAGGTCATACAATTCCCCCTTTCATTCTTGTTGATTCTCCTGTTCCATGGCTCTACTTTGAGCCTCTAGCTTAGAATATACGCATCCACAATAATCCTGGCGGTATAAATGATGTTCATTTGATAATTCTATAGAACGCTTATAACCATTCTTCTTCTTAAAATCTGACGGCAAATATGCCACACCATACTCATTCCCCACAGCCTGACCAATCTCATTAAGCTTTGCAGCATTCTTATGAGGGCTGATGGATAAGGTGGTAGTAAAATAGTCAAAGTCTAGTTCTTTTGCTGCTATCGCTGCTTCCCTAAGTCTTAGTTCATAACAATTAAAGCAGCGACTTCCACCTTCGGGTTCCTTTTCCAACCCTTTTGCCATAGCATAAAATCGTTCTGTATCGTAATTGCCAAGTCTAAAATCAATGGGATAATGTACTATGAGTTCCTCAATCAACCTCTGTTGCTCTAGTACTCGTCGCTCATATTCCTCAATAGGAGAGATATTGGGATTATAATAGAAAACGGTAATATGAAAATACTGCGCCAGATATTCCAAACAATAACTACTACAAGGTGCACAGCAGCTGTGAAGCAATAAAGTAGGAACACTGCCTTCGGCCGTAAATTTTTCAATTAAACGATCTAATTCTTTCTGATAATTAATAACTTGATTCATCATCTCTAACCTCTTTCTAACAAACCCCTATCAGTATAATAAATCATATTACATAAATACACAATAAGCTTCCTGATGTACTATTTCCCATATTTGACATTATCAAGAAGATTTTATATAATAAGATACATTTAGGTGTCTTCCCTTCCTTCGTTACATACAATAGAATAGGAGATACCCATTGAGACAAGGAGGATGTAAAATGAATGTTTTCCAATCAGTAAAACCTGAGACTTTAACCAATAATACCTTCCAATTAATCGGTAATGAGTGGATGCTAGTAACTGCAGAAAATAAAGGAATAATCAATACTATGACTGCATCTTGGGGTGGATTAGGAATTATGTGGGGGAAGCCTGTAGCTTTTGTAGTAATTCGACCTCAACGTTATACAAACGAATTTGTAGATGCAGCTGATGGATTTACCCTGACATTTTTCCCAGAAGGCTACAAGAAGGTAATGGGATACCTAGGATCTGTTTCTGGCAGAGATGAAGATAAAATAGCCAAGTCTGGCCTTACTGTAGTAAGCGATGGCTACTATCCGTATTTTGAGGAGGGTAACCTAGTGCTTAAAGTCAAGAAACTATTTAAGCAGCGTTTTACTGAAGATAGCTTTTTAAATCAGAGCATTGTAGACACAATGTATACAGAAAAAGACTTTCACTACTTATACATCTGCGAAATTGAAGATGTTTTAAAAAAATAATACTATTCTCAAATGCGCCTTCTATAGATTTCTATGGAAGGCGCATTGTTTGACTAAATAATCTCATTATTCGTTGGTTAAAAGTTTGAACAATTGCTGGAGCCTTTGAACGGAAAGCTGCCCTGGTGCAGAAACCTTACTGGCAACGCCAAAAGTAATGGCTGATCCAAACCAATCGCCTAAGAAACGACTAGGTATTCCCATATCCCCCATACTAATGCCTACCACTGGCGTCTGGCTGTGATTATTATTCATATATAAAGTAGCATCCATCAACCGAAGCACATCCTCTTTACTCTTTGGCATAACTGCAATCTTTACGATATCAGCTCCTAGTTCCTGCATCCTTCTTAATCTTGCTATTATTTCATTTGTAACAGGGGTTTTTAGAAAATCATGACTACTTAGAAGTACCTTTATTCCCTTTTGCCTTGCCTTCTTAATCAGAGGTCTTAGAACCATTTCCCCTAGACTAAGTTCCAAATCTATTACTTCCACCGATCCATTCTCTATAACAGCATCATATAATTTACCATAGTATTCCTTTGAAAGAGGTTGATTGCCACCTTCCTCAAACGTTCGGAAAGTAAATAAAATAGGGACAGATAAACATTCTTTTATCTTATGTATGCAATCTACCACTTTTTCAATAGTATTCACTCGCTCATAATAATCTATTCTTAATTCCACCAGGTCGCAACCACATTGATTGGCATGAATAGCCTGTTCCACTAGTTCTCGGTCTGTCTTTCCGACCAGTGGAACACAGATTTTAGGTACCCCCTGCCCAATTTTTAACCCATTTATCTCAACCACAGCCATAGTAACCTCCTACTGTATGATACGCGTTTTCTTCCTATTCTTATTGTAAACATTTTTCTCTTACATGCAAGCTTTATTCCAACTTCACGTAGCATACCATATACCAGGTACAATATTCTACTATATTTTACTATAAAACCTAATTAACCTTAAGAATACCTTCTAGCATTAGCTAGTTCCTTATGATATAATTTTGTTATTGGTTATAAATTACCTCATAAAAGGAAGGGAGTAGATTATGGAACCCATTTTGGAATGTCACGGACTAAGTAAGGCGTACGGTGGTTTTTTAGCACTGAATAATATAAACCTTACCTTTAACCGTGGCCGTATTATTGGACTACTTGGTCCTAACGGAAGTGGCAAATCCACTTTTCTCAAATTAATTAACGGATTATTAGTACCTAGCTCCGGTTCAATTCTTATTAATGGAGTAGCCCCAGGTAGGCAAAGCCGATTATCAATCAGCTACTTACCTGAGCGTACCTATTTACCTGATAATCTGACTATACGACAAATCGTGGATTTTTTTAATGATTTCTATTCAGATTTTGATCGAAATAAAGCTGCAGATATGCTAAATCGATTAAATTTAAACCCGGATTTAAATCTGAAGATTCTGTCTAAAGGAAACAAGGAAAAGGTACAGTTAATTCTTGTTATGAGCCGAAATGCACAGCTTTATTGCCTCGATGAGCCAATTGGTGGTGTAGATCCAGCAGCAAGAGACTATATATTAAATACCATATTAGGCACTTACAACCGTAATGCCACTATTCTGATTTCCACCCATCTGATTCAAGATATTGAGACCATACTGGATGACGTTATTTTTATTCAGAATGGCAATATCAGATTATACGCACCTGCTGAAGAAGTTCGCCGACAAGAAGGTCGATCTATTGATGATTACTTCAGGGAGGTATTTAGATGTTAAAAAAATTACTAAAATATGAATATGGTGCTACCTATAAGTTATATTTGGCTTCTTATGTTATTTTGTTGGCACTTGCTCTCATTAATCGAATTGTATTTGAGATAGAGTTATCTGATAATGTAGTGTTATTATCAATTTCTAGGATGTTTTTGATAACTACTATTCTCTCCTGCATCGGTCTTTATTTTGCCACTCTAATTTTTTCCCTATTTAGATTCTATAAGAATTTATTTACGGATGAAGGCTACCTTATGTTCACTTTGCCTGTGTCCCCTCTCAAACTGATTATATCTAAGATTATTGTAGGCATGACTTGGGTATTGTCCAGTTTTTTTATAATAGCTGGTGCTATTACAATTATGTTATATAACACATCTAATATGAAACTCATTATGGAAATTTGGTATTTTGTAGGCGATGGAGTTCTGCAGGTAATGTTTAATGGCCAAATTCTACAGTTTGTCCTTTATATGATTAAGTATATTATTGGTGTTTTCTCTACTGTTTGCTTTATATATCTGGCAGTAGCTTTTGGTCAAATGATTTTGCCTCGACATAAGATTGCTGGAAGTATTTTATCCTACTTTATGATTTCTATGATCAGCAGTATAATTTCCGGAATTGTTACTATTCTCTATTACATAGTACTCAGAATTGATTTAAACACATCACATGTACCATCTTCTTACTATGGCCTAACCGGTTTTCTTACTTTGGGGTTTGCTGTATTAAGCATTTTTCTTATTAATAATATCTGTAAGAAACATTTGAATTTATCATAACAAAGAGTTTTACTTGCGAAACTCTCCGCCTGAGCAATGTCATATAGATACTGATATTAGAAGTCGGACTCATTGCGGTCGATAAACAAACAAGTTTATCGACCGTTCTTTCTTAGTTTTGTGCCGTGTAGACAAAACTTCAAGGCTTCTGGAAAACCTGACTTCTGCACTAATTAAATGATGAATTAGAAGGTGTTTCTCCTTGCAATCAGGATGTTCCTAATTACAAGATCCGCATATTAGGATTATCATGTCAAGCATACTAGCCCCTTCTATCATTTATTACTTTGAGAACCCCACATTATCCAATAATATCCTTCCTGTTTCCTGCTTGGTGAAGGCAAACTCGATTGAAGTAACTTTACTTAAATCCAGGCTTTCACTATCTACCTTAAATTCCTTAAGTGGAATTCTCACAGTCTGCATCTCCGTCTTCACATCCATAATATTTTTGCTAAATTGCAATTTAAATAACCGTATGTATAGAGGTGGATATATCTTACAAATCTTTGCCAATTCCACCGAAGCACTATTACCACTGGAATCTTTTATGATAATTTCATAATTGAGTAGTTCTTCCTTGCTTTTTGGTGTTCTCTCTGTATCAATATCAGCCACATCGAATTGGAGATAGCTACTTTCCTTAAGATCATAGGCTTGTTGATTAAAATATAATCCATATTTCGCACTTCTTTGGTTCCACCAAAGATAGGCAGCATGATTAGCGGTTTCGTAAGAGCCATCTTCCTCATAATACGTTACAGCCTGCTCCCTATTGAAATAAATGTCCTCACATTTACTCATCCCATTTGGTACCGTTATGGTTGTCAAGGAGATATCTTCCTCATAATCAGCTAAAGGAACAAAACTGCCATCCTTATAACCACTAATATAGACAGTGGCTGGTAATCCCTTCCTCTTATGTAGGTTACTCTGAAACAGACTTCGATTCTCCTTCTTCCCTAAAAGCGTATCTTCTAAGAAAGTAGTAACATAGCTTTTAAGTATCTTTCTCTGTTCAGAATCTTTCATTATATCAACTTTATTAATCATTAGACTGTTTGGAAAGGTGAAATCCTGTTGCCAGGTTGTATTAAACTGACCATGATTGGCTCCTGCTATATATAAATACGTCTTATAGCTATCCTTATTTCCAGTAAACTTGATATTGTTGTACTGTTTCATTCCCATGAAAATAGAAACATCACTATCATTGGCACCCTGTATTAACAAATAGTTTATATCTGTTAACGTAACATCCCTACCTGATGGTAGATATTGATCCACAGAGGGAGCAATAGCAATAACAGATTGAATGTTATAATGATATGAATAGGATTGATATCCTGCATCTGGGTCATGCCCCAACTTATTGTAAAGAGCTGCTAGGGCAACTGCTTCTCCTCCTCTACTGTGACCTATCAATGCAAGCTTTTCATAATTAAGCTTTCCGGCTAAAGGACCAAGGTTATTGTAATTCTTCACCTGACGCATATTTTCCAAAAGAAGATGTGCTCTGCCGGCATTTTCCCCAGATAGTCCTTCTGGTAAGTAATAATTGCAGACATTCTCATCTACAGAAACTACCACATAGCCTAAGCTGGCAAGATGCTCTCCCAGATAGGCATACCCTAAATAAGAATCCGTGACCATCGTATGGTTGCCATGAATTATAAAGACCACAGGACAGTTCTTTGCATCCTCTGGATACCAGATTCGCCCCCTAAGAGGTACCTGTGTAATATCATAGCCAAGATAGGTCTGACGTGTCCATCGTTTAATCCCGGTGTTATCCCAAAGATAATTACTTAAATCTATCGTAGTAGAGGTCAAATCATCCTCTTCGTCTATTCCATAGTCTAAGCTGGCAACTTGATATATACCGGCTTCCCACTGTGAGCTTAATAAAGGAGTAACATTCTCCATTATATCACTCTGTTCTATGTCTATATAAGCTTCTAAGGTATGTGTCTTTATTCCAGAACCAAAAATAAAAATGCAAAACACAATATTGAACCCTAAGCCAAGTAATAGAGTAATAAACGGTAAACTCCTTATCTTTTTGCATTTTATAATAACAAATAGGCTTCTGGCTAACAAATGTTCTACCAGAACTACCACTCCGGCATAAGTAACCATCCAAATTGTGCTGATTCTAGAACTTACGGATACATATAAGAATAAATACAGATCAGTAAACAAGATTGCACCATTAAGAATTACTCGAAAGTATGGCTTACATATCGGCTTTGTAATCCACATAAGAAAGCCTCTTATGAGACAAAGAAGACCGAAGGATACCACAGTAAATATAGTAAAATCTATGATACTAGGTAAGCCGGTACCCATACACTGAACCGCTACTGTAATAGGTATTATAATATTAGCCATCCACTGAACCCCCATTGAGGATCCAGAATATTGGCTTTTTATCCATTGCAATCCTTTATGTATATTATTTTTTATCCACACCCATGTCTTCATTCTTAAACCCCCAGTGTTAAGCATGTGTACATTATAGAATGAAATAGTTATATTGTATAGATATTTCTATCACTTCTTGAATTCTAAGAAAAGCTATAGTACAATAAAACATATGCGCGTTAAGATATTTATATATTTTTAACATTCTTTGTATGTAATTTAGTATTACGTTTTATAAATATTAAATCTTATAAAAGGAGGAAATATATTTGGATTTAGCACTAAAACTACTATCCATGGGATTATATTTAGTTCTAGTAATTGGCATTGGAATTTATTTTAATAATAAGAATAAGACTTCTGATGATTATTTTATTGGAGGAAGAAGTCTGGGGCCATGGGTGACAGCCATGAGTGCAGAAGCTTCTGACATGAGTAGCTGGCTATTAATGGGGCTTCCTGGAGCAGCATACTTAAGTGGTATCAGTAGTGCTGGTTGGACTGCATTAGGTCTTATTATCGGTACTTATTTAAACTGGAAAATTGTAGCCAAGAGACTACGTAAGTACTCTCAAGCATGTGATAACTCTATCACTATTCCTGATTTCTTCAGTAATCGTTTTAGAGACAAGAAAAATATTCTTATGACAATATCTTCGCTGATGATTATTATCTTTTTTACCGTTTATACAGCTAGTGGTTTTGCAGCCTGCGGTAAATTATTCAGCAGTACTATGGGCATCGACTATCATGGAGCTATGATTGTATGCGGTTTGGTGATTGCCTGCTATACATTTATTGGAGGTTTCCTTGCTGCAAGCACTAGTGACTTTGTTCAGGGAACTTTGATGTTTTTCTCTATCATCATAGTTCTGATTGTTGGACTAGTGAAAGCTGGCGGCGTTGGAAATGTGATTAGTAGTATGAAAGAGTTACCTGGATTTTTAGACATTGCTAATTCTTATGATGTAGCAACCGGAAGTAAACAAGCCTATGGCATGATGAATATCTTCTCTGGTCTTGCCTGGGGCCTAGGATACTTTGGTGTTCCTCATATTCTGATTCGTTTTATGGCGATTCGTAATTCTAAGGAGATTACGAAGTCCAGAATAATCGCTATGACCTGGGTAGTGATTTCTCTTGTAGTAGCTACTTTAATTGGTCTGGTCGGTAGATCCTTATCCACTCAAGGCTTACTTAGTAGCTTAGATACAACAAATTCTGAAACAATCTTTATTTTAATGACTAATACTTTCCTATATCCTCTATTAGCGGGTGTAGTATTGTCTGGTATTTTGGCTGCTACCATGAGTACTTCAGACTCCCAACTTTTAATGGTATCCTCTTCTGTAGGAAGCAATTTATTCAAAAAAATTTTCAAGAAGAATGCTTCTGACAAACAAGTATTGGTTATATCAAAGATTACTATTTTAGTAGTAGCGGTATTCTCAATCCTAATTGCTTGGGATGAAAATAGCTCTGTCTTTGAATTGGTATCCTATGCTTGGGCAGGTTTTGGTGCTGCATTTGGACCTTTAGTGTTGTTCTCCCTGTTCTGGAAACGTACTACTCTAAAGGGAGCCATCTGTGGAATGGTAGGAGGCGGCTGTCTCTCTATTATTTGGTCTTTATTCATTAAGAAATTTGGTGGAATCTTTGGAATCTATGAATTACTGCCTGCCTTTATCTTTGCATCGATTCTTATTGTAGTGGTAAGTTTACTAGATAAAGAACCAAGTAAAGAGATTCAGGAAGAATTCGATTCTGTCAATTATGTAGAATGCTAATTCTGACGACAGACACTTTATATAAAAGATAGAAGGGATGAAAAACCAGGCCCAGGAAGCATCTTTTTACTGAAATGCTAACAAGGTTTTACGTTATTTGCTATCCTAGTTTCCACTATACTTTAGATAATAGCTTATAACTTATGTTTAAATGAGATAGGCAAAAGCGAAGTAAATAGGAATGTCGACTAGCTGATTAAATCAACTAGTTCGACATTCCTATTTATGTTAATATATCGCATTATAAAGATTTCCTGTTGCTATGGAGTATATATGGCTTCCATTGGAATTGTAGAGCTTTGGGGATTTGCTTAGAGAGGAAAGAGCTTCATAGCCAATATTTACGGTACGGACTAGCAAATGCTTACCATAGGAATCCTCTCGCTGAAATAAACTTTGTAGGGTTTCCCTAGCCTCTAGCCCCTGGTCCTCCTTCGATTTCTTTATTAAAGTACCATCCTCACTGATCATTAAACCTGCCCTTTGAAGCTCTGTACTGTAAGTGTTCGTCAGAGAATTCAACCAGTTTCTTCGATTGGAAAACACTCCATTATCCAGTGTATCAAAGGATTTTAACAGTTTGTTATAGGATTCCACTAAATCCTCTGTATTACTCTCCATATCTATCTCTGTATCATAAAGGAAATTAGAAAGAGTCAGTTCCACATCCTTAGTCGCCTCATTTATCTCAAGCAAATGACAATTATTAGCAAATGGAAGGGCTCTTTTAAATAGAGAATTCTTTCCATAATAGTTGTTGATTAAGCGCTCATAGGAGCCTTTTCTGATTGCACGGTTCTGTTTGGAAAGAGTATAACGAGAATGACTTGTTCTTAATGTATACAACCTGATATTATCATACCACAATAGTACTCCTCCTTTTTTAACAGAACGACTACGACTTCATAATACTATTTATCTTTTATTCATTGTCAATAACTTATTTTTTAACTCCGTCTCTATACGATTTAACTCAACCTCAGCTTCTTTTCTCTTCTGACGGCCTTCTTCTTGGATTCTGATTACCTCATCCAATGTAGAAATTAAAGATTCATTGGTGGAACGAAGTGTTTCAATATCCACAATACCACGCTCCGATTCTTTAGCCGTCTCTACCGTTGCCAGCTTTAAGTTCTCTGCGTTCTTCTTCAATAGTTCATTGGTCATGTCTGTTACTTGACGTTGTGCTTTTGCAGCCTCTTGAGAGTGATTAATTCCAAGGGCAATAACCATCTGACTCTTCCATAATGGAATTGTGTTCACAAGAGTTGACTGAATCTTCTCTGTCATCATGGTATCATTACTCTGTACCAAACGAATCTGTGGAGCCATCTGAATAGAGATCATTCTGGTTAATTCCAAATCATGAAGCTTCTTGTCAAAACGGTTACATAGATTTGCAAAATCATTTGCTGCCTGAGCATCCTCAGGAAGTCCACTTTCCTGTGCCTTCTTCTGTAAAGCCGGTAATTCCTTCTCCTCAGCTTCCTTAAGCTTTTTCTTTCCTGCAAGAATATACATAGAAAGCTCTTTAAAATAAGTTTTATTTAGCTCATACATCTTATCTAAAGTAGCGACATCCTTCAGTAACTGTATCTGATGTCCTTCTAATGCCTTACAGATCTTATTCACATTAACTTCTGCCTTATCATATTTGGTCTTTAATGAAGAAAGCTTATTTGTATTACGTTTAAAGAATCCAAGAATTCCGCCCTTTTCTTCCTGATTTACATCAAATCCTTTTAACTCTAATACCACATCTGTTAGCATGTTGCCAACTTCCCCAAGATCTTTGGTTCTTACACTGTTTAATGCTGTTTCTGAAAAATCAGCAACCTTCTTCTGTGCTCCAGCACCAAACTGAATAATCATATTTGAATTATTTAAATCGATTTGGGAAGAAAAATCATCCACCATTTTTCTCTCTTCTACAGTTAAGGTGGTTTCATCGAATACCTGTTCTTCCTCCTCTTTAGTAGCTGGTATAACTTCTAAAGACTTCGCCTCAGTGTTAAATGGTTCAAAGGTTAAGGTAGGGGTTTCTTTCTCAAATACTTGTTCCTCATTACTCACAAAACATCCTCCATTTCATTTCTGACGAATCATCATGTCAGCATATTATATTATAATTTAAAATCTTTCTTTGTTAGTCCTTCCTGAGCCAATAATGTATTTAGAACATTGATATCTGTAGCTACTTCCATGGCTACATTCTCATACAGTCCATCAAATAACTTCTCAAAGGCATCATTTATAGTGTCTAGAGAGTCTTCTATTTCTTTTCTACTATTGGTTATATTCGTACTTTGAATAGGTTGATGTTCTAAGTCCTTATATACATTTACCAACTTCAGTGTGATTGGAAGGTAGTAATCTATAAATCTACGAATCTCAGATAGCTGCTCTGGATGTTTGGCTATATGGTCAAATATCTTCTTTATAATCAACTCCAAACGGTCTAACTTCTGGCTCATAGCATCGCCTTCAATGATAACATTAGCCTCACGAACCTGAGCCACATATTCAGCTCCCAGAGCCTTTGCTTGATGTAAAGCTTTCTCTTCCTCAGAGGCATTCGCCTCTCTAAGTTTTTGTTCTTCCTCCCGTTTTCTTCTCTCTTCAAAGCTTATCTCTGCCTTACAGTATTGTTCATAGGTGCTATCATCACCTATGAAATAAGTATGCTTCGTGTCCAGATGTCCCTGTGGAAACATTCCAAGACGAATCATACGCTTTAGGTCTTTCACTACATATTTGGAGGATTTATCAAGTTGTTCTGCAACCATCTTGATTTCAAAGCAATTGTTTCTTTGCAATTTGTCCTGATAAACCATAAAACGTTTTGTTCGGTTCTTTAATGATAAACCCTTAATTAGAACACCTAGAGAAACTATAGAAACCGTGGTAAATACTGCAATTAAAGGTCCAAATACAAAATAGGAATGAATACTCCTAGCAACTAGATATAAGACCAAGGAAGTAATACCAAAACCAACCAAACCAATCATCCCAAGTACCATCATAACTATACCTGAAACTCTTCCAATCGGTTTATTCATAAACAGATTATTTCCCATATTATAGACATTTTTTCTCTTCTGTTGATAATTCTCTTTACTATAAAACTGATCATGAAAATGATGTCGAGGATGATTAGGGGGTGCTCCATTAGGGTCCTTATCCTTATAAGTACCAATTGCTCTCTTAACATCGTTAACCGCTCCGGATACACTTCTTTGAATCTTCTGGTTAAGATTATTAAAATCCATGGAATCCATTGCATCCTGCACAACATCCTTTATCTGATCACCTAAGTTGTTGCTTCTCATATGCATCCTCCTACTATGTATTACTATTTTGTGCCATGAAAATTCTGTTCTAATTATAACCTAATAATTAGAAAATAACAACTTGCGAACATATTTTTTAATGACTAAGAGCTGTAGCATGAAAGCCAACAACTGGGCTCTAATACAACAGCTCTGACTTTTTACTTATTATATCCGTTTGGATTCATGCTTTGCCATCTCCAAGAATCCTCACACATCTCATCGATGTCCTTTGTAGTTTCAAAACCAAGCTCCTTTTTCGCCTTTGATGCATCCGCATAGCAGGTTGCAATATCTCCAGCTCTTCTTGGCTTAACGACATAATCTAATTTCTTACCACTGGCTTTTTCAAATGCATGTAGCACCTGAAGAACACTATACCCTTTCCCTGTACCCAAATTGTAAATAGAGACCCCAGCTTTATCCTCAAGTCTCTTAATGGCCTTTACATGTCCGATTGCTAAGTCAACAACATGAATATAATCTCTTACTCCAGTTCCATCAGGGGTGTCATAATCATCCCCAAACACTCCAAGTGCTTCTAATTTTCCAACTGCAACCTGAGCAATATAAGGTAAGAGGTTATTAGGAATTCCCTTTGGATCTTCTCCCAGTAAGCCACTCTTATGCGCTCCAATTGGATTAAAGTAACGGAGAAGGATGATATTCCACTCTTTATCTGCTACATATAAATCTTGTAGAATCTCTTCAATCATCAGCTTTGTTCTACCATATGGGTTAGTAACAGATAGTGGGAAATCCTCCTTAATAGGAACCGTCTTAGGATTCCCATACACTGTGGCAGAGGAACTAAATACAATATTCTTTACATTATGTTCACGCATTACCTCTAACAAAACAAGAGTTCCCGTAATATTATTACTATAATACTCTAGTGGCTTTGCTACAGATTCTCCCACTGCTTTTAACCCTGCAAAATGAATTACACTATCTATTGATTCTTTCTCAAAAATACCATTAAGTCCCACTCTGTCAGCGATATCTACCGAATAAAAGTTTATCTTCTTACCAGTAATTTCTTCTACTCTCTTTACCGCCAGCTCACATGAATTACAAAGATTGTCAACAATTACCACTTCATAACCTGCACTAATCAGTTCTATACAAGTGTGACTTCCTATATAGCCAGCTCCTCCAGTTACCAAAATTGCCATGATACTTCTCCTTTGCTTCTCGATTTATCATTATTCTAGGATTATACCATACTCCTTCTAGTATTTTGACATATTGGAATAAAATTTATTAAAACTTAAGATATACTACTACATTTTTTTGTAGTTTTATAGTTTCTCATTTGACTTCTTTTTCAAATTAGATTACAATCCTAAAGCATAAGAAGGAGAATACCTATGAATAATCTAATCTTTAGTCTCAATGCCACCCTTCCTGTTTTTCTTATGATGGTTTTGGGTTATTTTCTAAGATATATTAAAATGTTAGGACCTGAGTTTATTAAAAATGCCAACACTTTAAACTTTAAAGTTACCTTGC
Source organism: Bacillota bacterium (assembly GCA_023413555.1). Taxonomy (GTDB): domain Bacteria; phylum Bacillota; class Clostridia; order Lachnospirales; family Lachnospiraceae; genus KM106-2. The sequence goes on from JAEZPG010000037.1 coordinate 24,129, forward strand.
CAGTACTTCTATTTGTGGATATTGGCGCATCAGATATCAGTTCTAGATGGGACACGTTCTACGTGATGTTTTGTATGATTGCCACTACCATTGGTTTCTTTATCATCTGGGGTTTGACCAAACTATTTATGAAGGACCAAGATATGACAGGTGCCTTTGTTCAGGCTTCTTTTCGAAGCAGTGCTGCAGTCTTGGGAGTAGCCTTTATACAGAATATGTACGGAAATGCTGGTATGGCACCGTTGATGATTATAGGAACAGTCCCTTTATTTAACATCTATTCTGTCATTGTTCTAACCTTTGAGGGCAATAGCCAGTCTATGGAAGCTAAAAAAAAGGCAAAGTTGAAAGCTGCCATAATTAATATAGGCAAAAATCCTATTATCCTAAGTATATTAGCTGGTATTACTTTTTCCCTTATACCAGTTAAACTTCCTTACATATTAAACAAAACCTTAACTAACATAGCCGCTTTAGCTACCCCTCTTGCTCTTCTCGCCTTAGGAGCAGGTTTCGAAGGAAGAAACGCTCTGAAAAAATTAAAACCGACTATGGTAGCTTCCTTGATTAAACTTATAGCACTACCTGCTATTTTTATTCCAGTTGCCTGCATATTAGGCTTTCATGATGAAAAGCTGGTTGCACTGCTTATTATGTTGGCCTCGCCTACCACTGTCAGCTGTTACATTATGGCAGAAAGCATGGACAACGATGGCGTACTGACTTCCAGTATCATCGTTGCCACAACTTTTATTGGTGCCTTTACCTTAACAGGCTGGATTTATATATTACGAGCCATGAACTTAATCTCTAATTCAGCCGTCTAGGAAATATCCAACTTTAAGATGCTGCCATCTCTCTTCTTCTCCAAAAGTATTTTCTTGTCAATACGTTCTTTTAATTCCGCTACATGGGAGATAATACCTACTAGACGGTTTCCTATTGTTAAAGCATTAAGCGCTGATAATGCCTGTTCTAAGGAATTGGAGTCTAAAGAGCCAAAGCCCTCATCAACAAACATAGCATCTACTTCAATTCCACCAGCGAAACTTTGAATGATATCGCTTAATCCTAAAGCAAGAGATAAGGCTGCTTTAAAGGACTCCCCACCAGATAATGTTTTGACTGAACGAGGTTTTCCGGAGTAATGGTCCATAACTTCAATATCTAGACCTGTATTCTTTCTCAAGTTGGTGGCTTCGTCCTTACGTTGTAGCTCATACTGTCCATCTGTCATTCGTCTCAGCCTGTCGTTGGCTGCTGCAAGAATCTGGTCAAAATAAAAAGCCTGTACATATTGTTCAAAGGCGATCTTAGCCTTTCCAGATAAATTCCCATTGGCTGTCTTACTTAGTCGTTCATACACAGCAAACTCATCTGTTTTATCCTTATGTTGAGAATAAGCAGAAGCCACTTTTTTTAATATATCCACATTCTGATTGGTGGTAAAACGAATAGATTCCATACGTTCAGCCAGACCATCCTTTTCCTTAGATATCCTTTCCTCTTCCTCTCTATGAAGAGTTATGCTCCTACGTTCCTTACCCTCTAAAGCCTTTGATAGTTCTGTAATGGACTGCTTTACTTTAGTCATACTATCCCGGTAAGCCGTAATTTCCTCTTGCATAAGTTGAATAGTTTTTTCTGATAAAAGGGCTGCTTTGTAAATCTCTTCTGATCCAAAACCTCGATCTTGTAAAGCTCTCTCATAGGCCTGTCCTGCTGTCTTTCTCTTTAGCTCTAATTTTATTTGTTGCTCTAAATTATCATGAAGAACTGCCTCTGTTCGCTGTGCCTTTTCACTTACTTCCTGAAATTTTCTAATAGTCTCTTCTAATCCTTCCTTAAGATCTGTGTACTCCTTTTCTTCCTGTGCTATTGTAGACTGTAATTCCTTGAGACTACTAAAACTGACCTCTTTTTTTATAAAAACAAGACTTGCTTCTATGCCACTTAATTGCTGTTGCAAACTACTATTCTGTTTTTCTTTGTCTTCTAGCTTAGCCTGTAAGGTCCCGATCTTTTCTTCTAATTCTAGCTGCTGTCCTTCTAATTGGGCCTTTCTCTTAATCCCCTCAGTAGCATCCTTATAACTATTCTTTAAGGTCGCAAGCTCTTTTTCAATCTGATTCTTTACCTTATCTAAAACATCCTTGTAGGGCTGTTCAAAGATTATCTCCTTAAACTCAATAAACTCCGTTGCGGCCTTTACAAATAGCTCCTTCTTATACTCTAATGTATTGGTTTTACTACTGCAAATCTCACTTTCCTTTTGCATGGCTTCATGAGCTTTTGTAAGTCTTGTCTTTAAATCTTTTAACTCTTCCTTGGTCAGTGCACCACTAGTTAGTGGAGCCTTTACGGGATGATGAGTGGAACCACAAACTGGACATGGCATACCCTCCTTAAGATCTGCTGCCATAATACCCGCCTGTTCCTTCATATAGAGCTGCTCTACTTCATTATAGTTAGTGTTTTCCTCATTATAAAAGTTGATTTTCTGTAGGAGAATTTCCTTTGCTTGGCTTAATTCCTGCTGTTCTTTTACAATTTGGAGAAACTGTTGGCTTAGATCATCTACAGTTTGCTTTTTATGACACAACTGATCTAAGGTTGCCTCAATCGTGGCCTTTCTCACCTCAATACCCTTTAACTCCTCCAGTTTTTCTTTGCCGAAGTTTCGGTCTTGCTCCATGTTTACTTTTTGTTTTCTATCCCTATCTAATTCCTGCTGTAGAGACAAGATAGCTTCTTGAATACGACCTCTCTCCTTTTCAATATCCGTAATTTGATCGTACCTGACAATCTCCTCCCTACGTTTTACCATGAGACCAGCTAGTTCCTGGATTCTAGGCTGATTCTTCTCCCGATTCTCCTTCTCTACCAAAAGAACAGCCAATAATGATTTCAGGCTTCCTTCCTCCTGCCTTAACTCAGCAATCTTCCTCTTAAAACTCTCTTCCTCAATTACCAGATTCCGATATATTTCCTCAAGTGGTTTGACGTATTGCAAGGCAACCATTCCCTGTTGTAACGCCTTTGCCTTTTCATCCATTTCAGAGGCTTGATTCATTAACTTCTGCTCTTCTTCCTTCGCCCTCTCTAAGGTAGCAAACATTCCATTTACCTGCTCTAACTGTGCTATCTTTTTCCTACACTCCGTAAGCTTTCCTTCCAACTCCTTATACTGAGCAGTTAGGGAAATATGCTGTTCCTTGTTCTCCCTTACCATTTCAGAGATTAGAGAAATAAGCTTTTCTGTATCGTGTATACTTTTATTCTGTAAAAGCTGATGTATGGTTTCATAGAACCGGTTGTCTTTTGGACATTGCACGTCATGAAAATACTGAAATATGCGGTTGGTAATCTCCTCACATTCTCCCCGTAGACGGTTTGTAGATACACCGAGGCGTTCTTGAATGTTAACATATATACCAGTACCGAATATTTTACGAAGTATCGCTGACCTCTTATCACTGTCTGCCACCAAAAGTTCCAAGAACTCTCCTTGGGCAATCATAGCAATCTGCTTGTATTGAGCCCAGTTGATGCCTAAAAGATCTTCCACAGCATTGGTAACCTTACGGAAATCAACCACCTTCCTTCCCTCAGGGAAGGTTAACTCAGCGCCTTGGCTTTCCATGGTTTCCCCATTACCTCTTAAACTTGGTCTCTTATACTGAGGATTTCTTCTGATAAAATACTTCTTCCCTTTATGAATAAATGTTAGTTCTACAAAGGTCTTAACCCCTTTTTCCGCATACTGACTTCGCAGAGCCATGTTATTCTCTTCATTTCGTCTTTCTCCAGAAGGAGAACCAAAGAGAGCAAAACTAATGGCATCGAATATAGTCGTCTTTCCTGAACCAGTGTCTCCGCTAACAAGAAATAACCCTTGTCCTCCCAGCTTTTCAAAATCTATTGTAACCTCATTTTTAAAAGGTCCAAATGCACTAATTACTAATTTTGTTGGTTTCATACTTTATCACCTGCCAATCCCTCTAAAAGCTTTGTCATGATTCTTAGTTCCTGTTCATTCATTGGCTGATTATTCTGCATCTCATAGAATTCATTAAATAACTGTAGTGGTGTCTTAGACTTTACATCCTTAGCAGCCATCTTGGAATGCTCCTTCATCGCAGTTCTGCTATTTCTAAAGTCCAATTTCATGATATTAGGATACACTACTCTTAGTCTTCCCATAGGATCTACAAGATTTTCTTCATCAGTTAAGGTGACATGGATGTAGTCTGTGGTATAATTTTTTAAATCAACCAACTGATTAATTTCTCCCTCAACCTCTCTCATGTCTCGAGTAGGATGTAATGGCAGTAATTCATAGCTCACCTTCCCCTTTTCTGATAGAGTAACCATAGTAACTGATTTACGCTGTTTAACTTCACTAAAACTATATTTTAGAGGAGACCCAGCATAGCGGATGGTATCCCGGCCGATTCTTTGCGGACCGTGAAGATGTCCCAGGGCTACATAGTCGAAATCCTTAAATACACTTGCATCAATCTGGTCCATCCCCCCTAAAGACTCCAGTTCAGACTCACTTCTTTCAGGCCTCTCCCCTCCGGAAATGATAAACTGATGAGCCACCAATACATTACGCTTCAACACATCTATAGGCGTAGCTTCTATGACTGCTTCTAAGGCATCTTGATAACTCTCCACCTCCGGAAAGTAAGGAGTTACTATGGCTGGCTTGATAAATGGTAGAAGATAGAACTCAATAGACCCATATTCATCCTGTAGTTCAATATGCTTTACTTCTCCCCCAAATACCCCTGCAATATGGATATTATTATGCTCCATAATCCTGCCTCCATAATCCAGACGATCTGCCGAGTCATGATTTCCACTGACTATCAATATAGCGATTTTTAATGTGCTCAGCCGTGTTAAAAAATTATCAAATAATGTAACAGCCTCTATGCTTGGTATGCTTTTATCGTAAACATCTCCGGCAATTACTACTGCCTGAGGTTTTTCTTTCTCCACAATTCCAATGATCTGCTGTAGTATATGATTCTGATCTTCAATCATGGAAAACTCATTTACTCTTTTTCCAATATGCAAATCCGATAGATGTAAAAATTTCATGCTTATCTCCTCTCTTTGTTATTGTCATACTATTCATTTTACTATGGTTGGAAGTCTTAGTAAAATGAAAATTATATCTTTCTTCATGTTATAATTAATTACGCTAATTCTGTCGTTATTCATTAAATTTTGTAATATTTAAACGTTTGTTAACGAATTGACATACATTATGTCGCTTGATATAATAAGCCATGAGATACATCAATTCATATTTGGAGGATTTTATAATGAGAAATAAGAAACTAGTTCAAGCAACTGTTGCTACTGCTCTTTGTTTAGCAGTTTTAACTGGATGCTCCAGTAAAAAAGAAGACAATACATCAACTCCAGCCCCTTCACAAACAGCTACTGTACAGCCTACAGCTGAGCCAACTGTTTCTCCATCTGAAGATACAACTACTATCACTTTAAAAGATGGAACATATACTAAGAAATCCGAAGCTCCTGAGAACGACTATACTTATGAAATGAAAATGACTGTTGAAGGTGGTAAAATTACAGCCCTTACTTATGAAGGATATGACAAAGACGGTAATTCCAAAACTCAGTTATCCTTAGATGGTAAATATGTAATGACCG
>JAEZPG010000043.1 GCA_023413555.1 Bacillota bacterium
TAAAGACCTCCTATGAGGAAGCCATAAAGAACAACCATCCACTTGACTGGATGGAGGAAGAAACCCAGGAAGAGTATGTTATCCTTGATAAGGCTGGTCGAGTTCAGATACCAAGAGAGATTCTTGAACAGTTAGGAGTAAATGATAACAAGGTAAAACTGGATTTGGTAGATGGTAAGGTAGTTATATTCAAGCCAGAACTTGATTCTAAATAACAGTTGGAATAGAAATTAAAATGAATTCTAATGTAGATTTATTTCCCTCAGACTACGGTTTGAGGGTATTTTTTGTGAGGCTTTAGTTGGAAGGTGAAGATTTTGACAATAAATTGATTTGACAAAAACTAATATAATTAGTTAATATACTAAAATGATTAGTTGTAACTTGGTCTAAAGAAATGAAACTAGCAATAAAATAGGAGAATATATTTCACCAAGAACTCAGATTAATTTAACAAAAATTCTAGAAGTAGCCATTCCTATATGAAATGAGGAGGGATTTGAGCAGCTTGTATTGTTCAATGTCTAAAGTTCCAGATCCATACGAGCAAAAATTTGATAAATTGAGTAATCAACTAGGACAAATTTTTATAAGCTTTTTACTATTTATGATTTATAGTTTTCTGCAGTTGCTCTTTGCCGCTTAGGTAAAATTATTTGAGAATTATCTACTTAGTAACAGTCGTAATGAATCGCTTGTTTATATACAGTTGGAAATAATAATATGCTGCATATCAGATATACGATAACTCTTAAGAACAACAAACATTATTATAATGGAAAGGAATAAGTGTAATGAGATTTCTATGATTTCATTATATAGGTCATGTAGATGCAAATTAGAAATAATTATACCTGCCCTTTGGAAATTGTTCACGATATTATAAAAGGAAAATGGAAAACAATTATTATTTGGCAATTAAGACATGGAAATACAACATTATCAAAATTAGAGCATGATATAGAAGGAATCAGCCAAAAAATGTTATTACAACAATTAAAGGAGTTAATTGAGTTTGGTATGGTGGGAAAACTTAAGTTCTCTGGATACCCGTTACATGTGGAATATTATCTTACGGAACAAGGATTTAAAATTCAAAAAGGTATTGAGATTATGCAGGAGGTAGGAATTGATTATATGGTTAAACATGGTATGAAAGAGGTATTGGATAAAAAAGGAATACGTTATTAAAAAAACGGTTATTTCTAATACACACCAAAAAGTGTGTAATTTACATCAAAAATTCTTATTGTTATAATGTAGAAAAATTTATGGAGGTTGAATATTATGTCAATAAGAATTGCAATTAATGGATTTGGTCGTATTGGACGATTAGCATTTCGTCAGATGTATGGAATTGAGGATTTTGAAATTGTTGCTATTAATGATCTTACTAATCCCAAGATGCTTGCTTATCTTTTAAAGTATGATTCTTGCCAAGGTAAGTATAATTTGGATCAAAAGGTATTCTACAATGAGGATAGTATCATAGTTGATGGCAATGAAATCAGAATTTATGCAAAAGCTGATCCGGAAGAGTTACCATGGGATGAATTAAAGATAGATGTTGTACTGGAATGCACAGGTTTCTTTACTAATAAGGAAAAATCTTCAAAGCATATAAAAGCTGGAGCTAAGAAAGTTGTGATTTCTGCACCTGCAGGTAAAGAATTACCTACAATTGTTTTTGGTGTTAATGAGAACACATTAAGTGGTGAAGATAAAATTATTTCTACGGCATCCTGTACAACAAATTGCTTGGCACCTATGGCGAATGCACTAAATAAATATGCAAAAATCAAAGCTGGTTATATGACTACGGTACATGCATATACTGGAGACCAAATGACTCTAGACGGTCCTCATCGTAAGGGTGAATTGCGTCGTGCAAGAGCAGCAGCAATAAACATAGTTCCAAGTAGTACCGGTGCTGCTAAAGCGATCGGCTTAGTAATACCTGAGCTTGATGGTAAGCTGGATGGATGTTCACAGCGTGTTCCCGTACCTACTGGTAGCTTAACCGAATTAGTTGCAATCTGTGAAGGGATTTTTACAGCTGATGATATCAATAGAACAATGAAAGCTGCAGAAAGTTCATTTTTTGGCTACACGGAAGATGAGATAGTATCATCTGACATTGTTGGAATCACATACGGAAGTTTATTTGATGCTACTCAAACTAAATGCATGTCTATTGGTGATGGGACAACAATGGTTAAAGTAGTAGCTTGGTATGATAATGAAAATAGTTATACCAGCCAAATGGTTCGAACCATTAGCTATTTTGCAAAATTATAAATATTAATATCACTAAACAGTTATAGTAACGATGAAGTATATCTCCCATAGCCGAAAGTAATTGGAAATCAGTGCAAATAATAACGTCATTGACAGATTGTCAGTGGCGTTATATAATTTTTCTTAAGAAGAAAGGAGATGTATATGAGAGAAGTCAAACAACCAGAAGTTCGTAAAGCCGAAATCGTAGCATCTGCTAGAAAGTTATTCTTACAAAAGGGTTATTTAAATGTAATCACACAAGATATTGTTGATGATTTGAAGATATCCCGTGGTTTACTTTACTATCATTTTAAATCTAAAGAAGATATTCTAAGGTATATTGTAGAAGAAGAGACTTTAAAGATTGAGGTACTTCTTAAACAAATCGCGTATAGTAAGACGTTGCCAGTAGTAGAAAAAGTAAAGCAGTTTATTGAAGCAGTAATTATACCGGCATCTGCGGATACAAAAGAAAATCGTGCCTTACAGGAATCTATCCGATTACAGGAAAATACCTATATGATTGATCAGATTTATCATAGAATGACAGAGAAAATGGCAAGTTATTTTGGCGATATATTAGAACAGGGTAATAAGGAAGGAATTTTTAACGTCAGAAACCCTAAGGAAACATCAACATTTTTAATGACTGCGTATCTATTTACGTTAAACAGTAGAGATTTCCATGTCAACGATACTAGTGCAGCAGAAAAATATCTGTTGGTATATTATGATATTTTAGAAAAGGTGATACAATCTAAAAGCAATATATTTCATTCATAATATCATCGGCTTAGTCGCTGATATTATTTTTACAAAATAACTGACAAATTGTCAATGGTAAAAGGAGATTATATATGGGAATTCACATTAGCTATGAACAGATGATAAACTTG
>JAEZPG010000056.1 GCA_023413555.1 Bacillota bacterium
TCCTTATAATTATAGTTGTATTTCTTACAAAAGACAGGCAGAATGTTAGACTGTTCCTTTGTTTTATCCTTTTTAATAAGTAATTCCACTAGAAAAGGGGCAACTATCAGCCAAACAATAAAAACCAGCTCAGTGATTGCATAACGAAAATAATATCGAACAAAGAATTCCACTACTAGCAAGGCAATCAAAGATAGTCTTATTTTCCGTATTGCCTCTAAGGCTACAACATTGCGGATAATTTTATTTAACTTATATGCTGTATTATTCATAACCCTTCCTCTCAACTATTCATAGAATATAGAGTTCTGTTTTGCATAAATCACCATCTGTAAAGTGTCGTACTAGGGACATTCTCTTATCTGAGTCATCATTATAGCACGTCTTAGGACGTATTTCCAGTTTATTTCATAATTCCTAAATAAATGAGGGCTGATGCGGAAAATATCAGTTTTTCCGCATCAACCCTCTATAAACATTAGTTATATTCCTCTTTATTATTTATTCTTCATAAACGATAAATCATATGCTGGATTAATATAGTAGAAATTATCTGCATCCAATCTGTCCTGAGTAATACGGAGAGCTTCACCAAATCTCTGATAGTGAACTATTTCTCTCGCACGAAGGAAACGAATTGGATCACAAACTTCTGGGTCATCAACTAATCTTAAAATATTATCATAGGTGGTTCTAGCTTTCTGTTCTGCTGCCATGTCTTCATGAAGATCCGTAATCGGATCTCCCTTAGACTGAAGTACTAATGCAGTAAATGGTACTCCACCTGCGGACTGTGGATAAAGACCTAAGGTATGATCTACAAAATACGTATCAAATCCACATTCCTTAATCTGTTGAGGTGTCGCACCCTTTGTCAGTTGGTATACTATTGCACTGACGATTTCCATATGAGCGAGCTCTTCTGTACCAATATCTGTTAGAACACCTACAACCTCTTTATATGGTTGAACGTATCGTTGGGACAAATACCGCAAGGAAGCTGCCAGTTCTCCGTCCGGTCCACCAAATTGGCTCATTATCACCTTAGCTGCCTTCAGGTTGCATTTAGAAATGTTAACTGGATACTGCAATCTTTTTTCATAATTCCACATTTACTATTTACCACCTTTCCAAGGCCAAGGCTCCTCTGTCCAAGTCCAATAACAAGCATTTTCTACATCTGTCACCAGCAATGGTCCATAATTCTTAGAATATTCACTCATTGCCTTTTCTCTTAAATCTTTATATTTATTGTAGTAAAGCATTGCCTCTTTGTCACATGGATGTGTGTTTAGGTATAGACCTACATCCAACACAGCAAAGCTTACTTCAGATATAAACTGTAATAAGTTTTCTTTTTCACATCTATTCATAGAGCACCTCACATTCTTGAACCACACTTAGTCCACCATGGTTTTACCAATTCAGGAAAAATGGTTCCATGCGCTAAGCCTGCTTCACCTGTAAATACGTCTCCCCATTGCTGCCAAGGTACATAAGCCATTGCAATCGGCATACAATCCACTGGTGCTTCCATAGTATTTGGACATTCCACTACATTTTTTTGACAATTGCTGCAGGAAGTTCTTGCTTCTTTGCAATGGTACTTGCTTCCCAACGTACAGTTATAGCCTCTATTGTGTCTACAATTTCTTTGATCCATATATCATAGATTCCTTTCAAAGTTTCTTTCCCGCAATACATTGTATGTCTTGAAAATTTGGATGTGCTTGTACATTTTACCAATCTCATTGTTGCGAAGCTTTTCAAAAGCGTGTATAATCAAATACATGTGGATTCATTATTCCACAAATATATTTATCATGATGAAAGTGGAGGGGATACATATGTTACTTCGCCCAAAGGAAATCTATATCGAACGGGATTACAACAATACTAAAGATGTATATTATGTTGCCTACAATAGTTTCTATCGCGACCATAAAGCCTTGTTCCATGTCATGAGATTACAACAAAACTATATTTGCAGACCTTCCTTTAAAAAGAAGCCTATATGTGTATTATTTTTTTATACCGATGTTACCCGTGAAGTAATGGATCAACTATTAGAACAGCTAGAACAATGTAAGGATCACACTGAAAAGATTGCCATTGTTGGCGCACCTGCTAATGCATGGGCGTGGTTTAGACTTATGGCTATGTACAAGAATTCCAATTTAGCACCTTATCAATTCTTCTTCAGCTCAAAAGCAGCAATGGATTGGTTACGGAAGTAATTAGTACATATCAAACATAGAGTTTTGCAAGCAAAACTCTATGTTTGTAATGAGATGCACTAGCAACGTCTTTTCCGTTGCAGTGTAATTTTCAGTTTCCTATTCTTTAGGATTCCATTACGGCAAATTCTTTGTTTATAGATAATTCTTTATACCATATCTTATATTATGTCTCTTTATCAGTTACATTCTCAAATATATTTCTTTCCTATTTGGCGATATTCCCCTTTATCTACTACAATTGTAGTCAATAGACTTCGCTTTTTGCAAGTTCCATCTATAATAAGATCGCAAATCTGTCTTCTGAAAGCAAATCCCTTCATTTTTTAAAATGACTTTCTCACTTGGGTAATTATAATTATAGATTGTCACTAGTAATCCTGGTATTTCTAATCTTCTAGCTTCCTGCAATAAAAATCCAAGTAAAATAGTTCCATACCCATTGTTACGTTGTTTAGGTGTAATACTGTAGGAAAGGTTCCCACCGTATTGCTCCAAGGCTGGAGTAAGACTATGGCGAAGCTTACCAATCCCTATGGGTATCTCATTTAATAGGAACCAATAGATGCTCTCTTTTACCATACCTTCCTTCAGATTGATTCCTTTTTCTATCTCAATTCGTCGAAATAGCCATTTCTTATATTCTTTATAAGAAAGCCCATTCGCTTCATTGTAAAACCCATTTTCATGAGCAGGAATCCTTTGTAAGAGACGATAGACCATATGTCCATCCTCTGTTGATAATGGACGTAATTCCAGTCCTGACATACATCGACCTCCTCTCTCAGCTTCATAGCATAATTTTACAGTTTTTACTTTTTTTATTTTCACGAATAAATACTTTTCTCAGTGATTCTTTCATTCAGTCCCTCTTACCGCTCTAACTCTCCACAGAGGTCGGATTTTATTTACCTTTTGAGATGTTACTATCCCATTTTCTATTGAAATAACGCGGTCTGCAATAGGAAACTCTCTGTCACTCTCTACCCGATAACACAATCTATTCTCCTATCTATGTAATAACTAAATCAAAATGTGTGAAGCTACCTATCATCCCTTTCTCTATTGTATCATATATCAAATGTTTTATTAAGATTACCTTAATTTTTATTTTGGGGATTGTAAAGCCATCCCAATTATGGATACAATAATAAATAGAATATGTAATTATTAAGTACATCGTAGCCTACCTACTCACAACCAACAAATGTGGGTGTCGTATCTTCTTTCAAAATAAACAAATATGAGAAATCGGGTGAAACTATGAATAAAACAAATCATTCCCCAGAGGATTCCACGCATATACCTTCTTTTGTTCGATATTCCCCTCAAATAGGTTATGGTTTGACAAGCGAGCAAGTGGATATTCGAGTGAAACAAGGACAGACCAATGTACCTGTGGATCCTCCTTCAAAAACTACTAAAGAAATTATCTTTAGTAACACTTTTACTTATTTTAACTTAATCTTTGCTATTATTACTGCTTTACTTATTGGTGTTGGTTCTTATAGAGACCTGGCCTTTGTTCCCATTATTATTGCCAACACTCTGATAGGTATTATCCAGGAGATACGTTCTAAGAGAACTTTAGCAAAGCTTTCTGTCCTCAGTGCTCCTAAAGCCACCGTTCTTAGGGACGGCAATACCAGAACCATTCCAGTAGAGGATCTTGTTTTAGATGATTTAGCTATCTTCTCTGCTGGTAACCAAATTAGCGCTGATGGTATTGTTTTAGCCGGTGAAGTTCAGGTAAATGAATCTCTAATCACCGGTGAATCTGATGAAATAACCAAACGTCCTGGAGATCATCTTTTGTCAGGAAGCTTTGTTGTTTCGGGAAGATGCCAGTGTAGGCTTGAAAAGGTAGGAACAGACTCCTATGCTGCTAAGTTGACCTCGGAAGCAAAGGTTATGGATACTGAGGAACAATCAGAAATGATTCGTTCTTTGGATAGAATAGTAAAAGTTGTAGGTGTGCTAATTATTCCAATTAGTATTGTTTTATTCTCACAACAATATTTTTATAACAACTCTTCCTTAAAAGACAGTGTTACTTCTACTGCCGCAGCCATTATGGGGATGATTCCTGAAGGGCTTTATCTACTAACAAGTGTTGCCCTTGCGGTTAGTGTAATCCGCTTAGCAAACAAGAAAGTCCTTGTTCATGATATGAAGTGTATTGAGACATTAGCGCGTGTTAATGTACTATGTGTTGATAAAACAGGAACTATCACCGAAACCAAAATGACCGTGAATGATTTAGTTCCATTAGCACCTTATGACTCTTCCAAAATGCCTGCTTTGGAGCTTTTACTAGGAGATTTTGTTCTGGCCATGGAACGTGACAATGAGACTATGAATGCCTTAGCCCAACGTTTTACTAAGGGGACAGGTAATTATCCTCAATCTACCACCTCATTTTCCTCAGCTACCAAATACAGCAGTGCAACCTTTGCGGATAATACCTATGTTCTAGGAGCTCCTGAGTTTGTACTACAATATCAGTTTGTAAATTATGAAAGCATAATCACATCCTACAGCCGTGAAGGTTTTCGTGTTCTTGTATTTGGAATCTATCAAGGGACTATAGATGGAAAAATTCTAACATCACCGATTACGCCATTAGGACTTGTTCTTTTAAGTAATCCTATTAGAAAAGAAGCCAAAGCAACTTTCCACTATTTTGCTAAACAGGGAGTTACCATAAAGGTCATTTCCGGTGACAATCCAATTACTGTTTCTAAGGTAGCAACGGAAGCAGGTATACAAAATGCAGATAAATACGTAGATGCCTCCACTCTTACTTCTATGTCCGATATTAGAGAGGCTATGGATAAATATACAGTCTTTGGGCGAGTTACTCCTAATCAAAAAAGACAGTTCGTACAGGCTTTAAAGGATGACGGTAATATTGTAGCGATGACTGGCGATGGTGTAAACGATGTATTGGCACTCAAGGATGCTGACTGTAGTATCGCAATGGCTTCTGGTAGCGAGGTAGCTGCCCAAGCTGCCCAACTTGTTTTACTAGAGTCCAATTTCGCTTGTATGCCTTCTGTTGTTTTGGAAGGACGGCGTGTAGTGAATAACATTGAACGTTCCGCGAGTTTATTCCTAGTAAAGAATATATTTTCTTTTCTATTGTCCATATTCTCAATGGTATTAATGGTTAATTACCCTTTACAACCTTCACAGATTTCACTAATCAGTATGTTTACAATTGGTATTCCTGCATTTTTACTTGCTTTAGAACCAAATACAAAACGGATAAGTGGTCATTTTATTCCAAATATCATGCTTAAGGCTCTACCCGGTGGTCTAACAGATTTTATAGCGGTAAGTGCATTAGTTCTTTTTAGCTTTGAGTTTGAAGTAGGCGCCAAGGATGTTTCTACCGCTAGCACTCTGGTATTGGCTTTTGTAGGCTTCTTGATTCTATTCAACATCAGCCGCCCAATGAACCGTTGGAGATGGATTGTTATGGTCAGTATGACGGTAGGTTTAGGTTTCTGCAGTTTATTTATGAGAGATTTATTCCAGATAAATGATATTTCTCCTCGTTGTACCATGTTACTAGTTTTGTTTGTTATCGCCTCAGAACCGGTATTTCGATATCTTGGCCAGATTATTTCAGCTTTAAGAGCCTTTTCCTATAAGCACAGGTTACGTAAGGCTAAGATAAAAGAGTGGGAGGCAGATAGTTCTTTAACAGAAGCCCGTCTGGGCCCAGAGACATTAGAGGAATCTGATGACTTTACAGAGTTCCAGCTAGATTTGTTTAATACAGTAAAACCTGATAAAAAGCAAAAGAAAAAAGTTGGTCAAAACATAAAACAAGAATACTAGCAAAGGAGATATTGATGATGAATTTGGCAGTCGAATATTTTATAAATCAAAATATGAAATCTCAAATCAAAGAATTTGACGTTTCTAGTGCAACTGTAGAATTAGCAGCCATGGCTGTTGGTTGTGAACCTCAGCAAATTGCTAAGACCTTATCCTTCTTGACAAATGATACTCCGGTATTGATTGTTGCAGCAGGTGATGTGAAAGTTGATAATTCTAAATATAAGGCTCAGTTCCAAACCAAGGCTAAAATGCTTACACCAGATCAAGTGGAGACCCTTATTGGACATCGTATAGGTGGTGTATGCCCCTTTGGTATAAAACCAGGTGTAAATGTCTACTTAGACATCTCACTAAAACGTTTTTCTACTGTATTTGCTGCCTGTGGTAGCTCTAACACGGTCATTCAGTTGTCTATACCAGAGCTTGAACAGCATTCTAATTTCCTAAGCTGGATTGACGTGTGTAAGAACTGGAGTGAGTAGGGACTATCCTATAAGAATGAAAGGAGCTATCTCTTTTATGCGAGATAACTCCTTTTATCTTCAATTTTATTTTCCAATATCTATTATAATATTCCCCGATTTTTTATTCCTTTACACCACCAAGGGCAACACCAGCAATGATATATTTGGATAACAGGAAGTATACTAAAAACAATGGTAATACAGTAAGACCTAATCCTAGATATATAGTACCATACTCTGTTCTATAAATATCTCCATTAAGCAATCCTACCATAATCGGCATTGTATGCTTTGTATTATCAGTTAATATAATCGAAGGTATGAATAATTGATTCCAATTGTTTACGAAAGCAAAGATTGCTTGAGTTGCAATAGCCGGTTTCATAATTGGAATAACTATTCTGTTAAAAATGCTAAATTCGCGGGCTCCATCTATTCGAGCAGAATTAATAATATCTACGGATAATGTCGCCTGCAAATACTGCCTCATAAAGAATACAGTAGCTGGTGCAGCTATAGCTGGTAATATTAAAGGTAAAAAGCTATTGGTCATATGTATCTTATAAAGGAACTGATAGAAACCAATACCAGTTACCTGTGCAGGAAGAATCATTACAGCCAAAATAAATGTAAAGAAAGGCTGGCGCAATTTCCATTGATAAACAGTTAATGCATAAGCTGTTAGTGATGCGAAATATACTGTACATATTGTTGCACCAGTTGAAATTATGAAAGAGTTCTTAAATCCTTTCAAAACATCAAAATTCTTTCCTTGCAATAATTCAATGTTATTGCTTAAAAAGTGGCTAGGGATTAAACTAATTGGATTATTTATAATTTGTACAGATGAACGAGTAGCATTTATGAACATGGTATAAAAAGGTAATATACTCAATAACGCCAAGATTATACACACAATATATTTTAATACAAGATATATAGTTGAGCTTGTCTTCCTTTTCTGAATCATAAAGCCACCCCCTTTGCTGCCTGATTGGCTTTCTTAAGATCTTTCTTTACTCTCTTCTCAATCTTCTTTTGTCTTCCGGCATCTTTGTCTCTCATGAGGATGAATACAAATACTGATAATATACCAATAATGACAAACATAATCATACTTGCAGCGGAAGCTCGATTATACAAGAAACTTCCTTGGAATGCTTGTCGATATATGAATAAACTTGTTGTTAACGTAGCCTCCGATGGACCACCATATAAGTACAACAGTGGAATATCGAACATTTGAAGACCACCAACCATACTGGTAACCAGTGTAAACAGCATAATTGTCCTTAAATTAGGCAGAGTAATATGGAAGAATACTTGTCTTCCAGTTGCTCCATCAATCTCTGCTGCTTCAAATAATTCTGGATTAATACCTAAAACACCGGAGATTAATATAATCATTGTATATCCATACCACATCCAAAATTGGATAAATGCCACAACGCCTTTACTGGTCCATGCCATAATAGTAAAATTCAATGGTTCATTAATAAATCCTAGGCCTTTCAATATTGCATTAACAGCTCCCACAGGATATCCAAATATGTTGTTATACAGAATAGCTATCGTAGCTGCTGTAATAATGTTTGGCATATAGAATAAAACTTTAAAAACTCCCTGACCTTTGATTTTATGACGACGATTTGTAAACCAAGCTGTAAGCACTAATGCTAACAGAATCTGTGGTATAAAGTTCAGTATCCAAATAATAAATGTATTTGCTAAAGATACTCTAAAAGAAGAATTATTCAAAACATTTACATAGTTATCTAACGGATGATCTAGAATATTCCATTTAGTAGCAGCCATTCCTTTAAAATCAGTAAAGCCTAATACAGTAGTAAATATGATTGGGTAAAGTTGAAAAATCAGGAACGCAACGACAAAAGGAATACAAAATATATATCCAAACCTAGCGTAACTAACACCTTTACGCTTCATAAGCGTCCACCTCCGATAATGTTAATATAACTTGCATTGTAACTAATACTTTACATAGCGACATAACACGGGGGCGACCGAATAGGCATTCGCCCGCCCCCAAAAGAACATACAATCTAGTTACTATTCAACAGTAATGTCTAAGGTGTTTTTAACCTTGGTCTTGAAATCCTCTATCGCCTTCTCTTTTGTTTTCTTTCCTGCTGAATACAGACGTACTTCGTCTCTAAAATTAGCATTAATTGACTCATCATACTGTGTCAATTTACTACCATCTGCAAACTTACCAGCTGGAATGAATACATCAAACATATTCTGTCCATTTAAGAAATCAATCTTACCATCAGATCTTACCATTACATTACTAATAGAAACTGCATCCTTAGTTCCTTTATCGTTCATCTTACCATTTGCCCATAAATATTGAAGGCCAGTGTCAGTGTTATCAAGCGTAATCCACTCAATAATCTTACCAACTGTTGCAGGAATCTTAGTATTCTTATTAGCAAATAACCAAGAACCACCCCAGAAGAAGCCGATTACAGGATCACATACAGCCCAGTCACCATATGTACCTTCACCAATCTTAGAACCACCAGAATTGGTAGCTATACGATAGTTAATTAACCAAGCAGGACCAAAGTAACTAAAAATTGGCTGAGGACCTGCACCCTTCATATCTGCATCCCATGCTGGCTGCCAGTCACGAGTATCATTGTGCCAACCATTGTCTTTTAATTTCTTAGAATAATCTAAGAAAGCTGCACGCTTAGGGTCAATAACAAGTTTACCATCTACAACCCAACCTTGATCTGAAGAATTCTCAACTGCATGCCACATATCTCCATCACCAGATACGATACCATAGCCTTTTTTCTTTAATTCTTCAGCTGCTTTGAAGAAGCCATCCCAATCAGTACCCATTTTTTCTTTGATAACCTTAGGATCATCAGTTCCCCAAACATCTTTAGCGATAGAACGACGATAGATGAAAGCTCCACCTGTTGCCTGGTATCCAAGTGCTACAACGCTACCAGCCTCGTTAGTTCCGATATCAACAACGTATTTAGCTACATCGCCTTCTTTAATTTTTGCATCTACATCGATTCCTAAATCTTTGTAAGCTGCAGCATAAGAAGCTCCTTCACCAGTAGTGTACTTCTTAACGAAAGCTGCCTCTGCAGCATAGATATCTGGAGCTTTTTCGCCGCCACCTTGTAAAGCTGCATCAAGAGCTGGTTGATATTGTTGCTCAGTTGTTGCAACAACAGTCTTGTTCATCTTAAGTTTTACCTCTGGATGATCCTTTAGGTATTTGTCAACCATAGATGGAATCTCCTCAGTAAATGAGTACACATTAATTGTTGTTACGCTAGGGTCATCCGATACTGCTGGAGCTGCATCGGTACCTGCTGGTGTAGCAGCATCTCCAGATTTCACTGGTGCCTTGCTACCATCAGGATTGGATGCGTTGTCTTCTTTGTTGCCGCAGCTAGTAAGTGCGAAAGACAAAACAAGAAGACAGCTTAAGAATAAAGCAATAAAACGTTTCATAAAAATCCTCCTCTTTTTTATGTAAATTTTATACAGCTTACAAGTAAAATTATACAAAATAATCAGAGGACATGCTCCTTGTTTATTGCTATCTTGTAATCAAATAATGCTAATTTTATACTGGCTTTGTTAATTTTATATATTTTTTTGAAGTTTATATTGGGTTTTATTGGCATTTTTCGTTACAAACAGAATATATCTCTTAAAATCCATTGGTAATATTATATAATTCAAGTTTTCTCTTAACTCTATTTCACTTCATAAAGTCCTTATATTCAGATGGAGTACAGTGATTTTTCGCTCTGAAAACACGATTAAAGGTGGCTAAACTACTAAATCCGGATTTCATGGCAACTTGCATGATAGTATTATCAGTCTCCAATAGCAGTTGCTCAGCATACACTAATCTTCTGTTTAACAGATACTCATAACAGGTTACATTCATAATCTGTTTGAAGAGTCTAGTAAAATGATACTTACTAAATCCAGCTATTTTAGCAATGTCATCTATACTAATATTCTCTGTACAATGTTCATTTATATATTGACAAACATAAAAAAAGCAATCTATGTATTCATGTTGCTTCCGATTTTTTGTCATTACAGACGTATTATTACTAGTAGTAGTACACTTTCTTGCCAGAATTGTGAAAAAACGGATTAGTAGTGCATAAGAAGAGGCAACCCAAAATGGCATGTCTGAGAAATACTCTGATATAATATCCATTATTAAGGAATTGAGGTTTTTATGTATATCAGGCATATTTTCTGGAGTGGCTATGACAAATGGACGAAACATTTGGAATACAGATTTAAACTCCTTTAAATCATTGAGCAAAGTTCCATTAAACTGAATGACAACTCTGCATCCAGTTTTAGGTGCTTTTATACCATGTATTTCTCCGGGAGGTATTATTAGAATATCATTTGTTCTAAGCTTATATTCTTGCTCATTTATAATTATTGTATATTCATCTTCTAGTGGCATTATAATCTCAGTAGCAGAATGCCAGTGTGGCGGATAGTCATCAGATTGTTTATTCATATATATCTTAAGTTTTAGATTATCTTGATAATTAACTACTTCTCGAATTCCATTTATATCTTCGATCATAAATTTCCTTCTTTCATCACTTTATTAAGATATGTTTAATGTATCAATTATAATGCTAAATCTCTATTTATATGTTATTATAGATAATTAATTGTGTCAAGATTTTACTTTTTTTATTTTTTTAATCCATCTACATCCTTTTTTTAGATATGTAATAGCTTGGTAAGAAAAGATAAGTTGTCAACCAAGATTTGATATCATTCTTACTTAAATCCATGATATTTTACTTACTGAACTGTATGCAGAAACGGTGTAACCCTTATCGGGCTACACCGTTTCTTAAAAAATATATTTATACTACTCTATGTTTAATGTTTCATCCAATTTTTTATAAATTATGCAAATCGTTAGATTATCAAGACTAGGATCCTCTCGTTTCATTTTATACAAAAAGTCCTCTGGGTAGTACTCCATATCAAATCCCCTATCCATTTTTAGGTTGTTTAGTTCAATGTATTTAAAACATTCTTGAAACCAATTCGGTCCCAACTCCTTTATATGAACATCAAAACAGTAATATTCACCTTCTGCTCTTATATACCTATCATACTCATCCCCCTCAAATTTAGTTACCGGAATCAAAGGGGTATATCCAAAGCTATCCGTTTGAAAATCAGAATCCAAAGCCATAAACCTTTCATTATCATCACGATTTTTTATATCAGAATTAATTACATCTAATTGTAGTCTCCTGAAGTCAATTTCATCATGTTCTTTGAAAAGTATTTTTGTCTTAATTCCCATATACTTCTGTTCCTTAAGAAATATCAACTCACATTTCATATCTTATTATTCTCCTTTCAATTTTACTCACATTTATGTGATAATTCTCTTCCGTTGCAAAACACATACTGGTATTCTAATTATTGCAGTTGCAACGAATGTACGACTAAGTATATCACTCATAATTTGACAACAGCATGTCATATTAAGAGTGATATTTTGATTTTTTACCATTTCTTATATATTCTGTAACATGTCTGTGTTCGAACATCCACTCCAAATCTATGCCTTTTCAACTTCAATCTGTTGCTGGCTTGCCAATGACATTATTCCCCACCGTTTCCTTAATGCTGTTCTTTTTAGGCCATTTACGCCATACAATTAACAGTAGTATAAGAGAGGATGTAACCAGAATTCCCAGTAACCGAATTTCAAATGTAAACATCGGTCCTCCATACAACAGACCAAAATCGGTTTGAGTATTAGGGTACATAGGCATAATATAGCTGACCACTTTGAATAAATCAGGCATAATTTGCAGTGGCATGGTTCCACCTCCAGCAATTGTCTGAGCAAGCATCAATGGTATGTTAATAAAGATACCGTTTTTTCCAAACAATACTGAGAATATGAAAGTAAACTGGAAAGCTGTTATTTGCATAAAAATCTGCTGCAGATAAACAATTATCAGCTTCTGAAAACTGATTGAGATTAAGATTCTTGTCATAATTACCCCAAACAAGGGTGCAAGAAAGGCGATAACACCTCCTGCAAATTCAACATATCCGAAAGACTTCCATTTACCGATAATAGGGATAAATGCGATAAATATTCATCAGTACAATCGTTACAACCATAGAGGAAGCATATGATGCTATCGATAAAAATGATGGCGCCATTACATAATCTATACTGTTGGGTGCTTTGTTATATAAACATTATTTTGAACTACTGAATTATTCAACTGTTCCTTAATCTTTTCCTTCTGCACGTTATTGACATTGAGAAAATTCAGCACGTTAGTTAATTTACCTTGAATGATAACCTGGTTAAAATTGTCTGTTATAGATTTGGCAACTTCCTTCATTGTATTTGTAACTGTAGTTGTATTTGACTCATCTATATAAAAATCAATTGTTGATTTTCCTGATGTTAATTCACTTACAAAATTTTCAGGTATGACAACTATCATTTGTATCTGACGATTATAAAGTTCCTCCTTGCTCTCCTCCAAACCCTTGTCAGTAGTTACTTTGCTAAAGGTTTTGGATAAATTTGAAACAAGTTGTACTTCAATTACTGTTCCTTTATCGCCATCTTTATTTACCACATTAATTGCTAGCAGATTAACCCCATTCGGTAGGACATGATAACCATAAATATAAAGTCCAACCATTGCAATCTGATAAAATATCCCCAAAATCACGGCATAGATAACACCTTTACTTCGCAAAAACTTTGTAAGTTTCATAATTATATCTCCTTTTATAAATGTTCATGATTATATAATCTGCTCTTATTTTCAATCAAGTTCATTCTGAACCTTTATCTGAATTCCGTTCGTAAGAAGATAAATATTAAGTGCTTTTTTTAAGAAGTTCTCAATAGGTTCACTTATGTATTTTATTTCATCAGGCCAATTACCAATATCTCTTCCCGCAGAAATCAGCCTTGCCAAGACATCAATGTCACCTGTTGTAAAATCATTTACCATGTTGCACCAACGCTTTGCAAGCTCTTGTCCTTCTTTTCCAGCTGGATCAGCTCCTTGTTGATACAATTTTTCCAGTTGTTTAAAAGCATCTTCTACCAAGGTTTCATTTTTTTCAGACGAAGATAATAATCTCTTTTCAATATTTTTAAGTTGCTCAGCATTAAGATACCTGACGACAAAGGAGTATGGAGTGCCTTGTTTCATTAGCTCCATAATGGTAATCAGCCTATCCATGCTAATCTCCTGCCCACACTCAGTCTCTGATATCATCTAATCTAACGTTACAGCAATTTTATTTAGGTTTGCAATTTGATGCAGCAGTATTTCTCGCTGTTGGGTAAAGACCTTTTTTAAATCAGTGGGATTTTTTAATTTCAGGATTTTATTGTTTATCTCCTGAAGAGGAAATCCCAATGATTTTAAGAATAGAATTTGTTGAAGCTTTAGTATATCATCACGAGTATACTCTCTTTTATGGTTCTCGGTATAAGTAGACTTTAGCAAGTTTGCCTGATCGTAATATTGCAATGTTCTTACGGATACTCCGACAAGTTTTGCCAATTCTCCGATTGTAAATAGACGTTTTTCATCGTTCTCCATACTGTATCACCTCACTATACTTGATAGGTCACAGGGACCTGCTCTAGGCCTGCTTCGTTCTGAGCTTTCCTCTTCTTATATACATACTATCACGCGACGTTACGTCGTTAGCAAGGACTTTTTCAACCCATAACCAAATAAATCACTCTTAATTAACTAACCAGAGTTATATTAAGAGTGATTTATTTAATTTATCTGCTTCATAGAAAGAAATGGGGTGTCATAGTTATTAGCATTTCTATCATGCTTTTCATCTTTATTTGATAGGAATATATATATCCATCTCAGACAATTCATTATCCTGTCCTAAAAAACGTTCATCATAGTACTCAAAATCATCTCGCATATCTAGTTCATATCCTGAACAGGGTACCCAGGTACCCCATATATAATCATATGTCATTTTTAAGTTCATAATCTTGCCTTTGTGAGTAAAGACTGCATATCGGCCCATTTCTAGATTCTTAACGTCCATACCTTCTGGAATATCCGAGTAAGATATTACCTGAACACCTACAAACTTATTGAATGCCGTATCTTCATTAAATTTGTTCATATCATATTCGGGATCTACTTCACAAATGCCATAACCTCTGATTGACGATAATCTATCTTTTATTTCTACTATTCTGGGATTAAACTCTTTCCATATCAATGGAATCTTATTTTTCCTAATCGTTGTTACTCCTCGGATTCCTACAATAAGTGCACCTTCAAAATCTATGATTCTAGGTTGAATCGTTATTCCAGTTAAAAAATGCCTAAGCTTGGAAGGAGTAATCGGCGTTTTGTTCCCAACTATTACTTCAATTCTGTTTTTCTGTATGCGCCAGGTGTCAATTGGAAGCTCTTCTTAAAGGCACGTGTAAATCCCTCTTGAGATCCGAATCGGTACTCCATTGCGATATCTAGGATTCGTTTGTTAGTGTAAATCAGATCATTAGCAGCACGATTCATTCTTCGTGTGCGCAAGTAGCTGCCGATACTTTCACCTACCACCGCTTCAAAAGGAGAAAGTTCTGGAAGACAAACATGATTCGTTGAGTAAAGCGTTTGCTCAGGGGTAGATTCGTTGATACATTTAACAGCAAATCTCCCATCATAAGTCTCCATAAGGGCTGCTCGATTACTTTTATCGGCAACCAACAGATTCAGATTGAATGCAATTGGCATCTCCTTTACATAATGAATGGCATCTTCTACATTTGCACAGTTTTCCAGTACGGAACGGATAACTGCCCAATAAACCAAACCATCGACTGCTGGTCTTCTAGGCGCCCCTTCCATATTACTTACAGGTAATCCAGCGGAAGTCATAGTGACTGCAAGGCCACATTCATTCATCCCATCGCTTCTTCCAAATAAAACTGAGGATGATGCTATATGAGCATATCTTCCATTGATCTTTGTTGTGCATAACATCATGTCATCCATTTTTTCAGAAAAATCATAGTTCCTGCTATTAATGTATGCCCATTCTCTGTCTTTGAGGGCAGAAGTGCCATCTGGCTGCATCCTGGCTCCATATATGATAGTGCATAATATAATATCTGTTCTGCTGGAACCTTTAATATATCCGAAAACCCAGTAATTTCTTCATTGATACCTGGACAAAATCTGTCAAATAACTTTAACACTTTCTTTTCATTTCCCTTTGAAAAAACAGAATCCGGCATAATATGGGAATTTGCAAGCTCAGGAACAGCCTGTACCATGGCGCCTAATTTTTGCCCTATCGTATAATTGTCTCCTTCAAGCTTAATATGTCGAGCATGCATCGTAATCATTATGTATTTCCTCCTTATACTTTGTATCTCTATTTTAGTATTTTGAGTAAGGAGTTTTTTGATATATTCTGCTAGAATTATGTAATGTTGTAATACTATATTGCTGAAAGAGCTTTGCTTATGTTAATTCAGATAATGCCTTTCCATTCTCACATAAACTTTAACATAAGTAGACGGTTTATGTTTTTGATAGTTTACAAACTGAAATTTTCTTTTTTCCCTCTTTGGACTCTCATTACTGCGACTATTACCCCAAGCAGAATGAAACACAACATTACCACAATCCAGATGAGCCATAGATTGTTTGTCTTTCCACCACCTGCATCAATTCCATTGCTATGAAAAAGTAATCCTACTACAAACCCTACAATGTAGCCAATTGCAGCAAACACAGGAACAGCATTGCTTTTTAGAATTATTGAAACACATGATATTCCAATTGCTACTACAGCAAGCCCGAATGGCCACTGTTTCATACCATGGAGATTAAACAACGGATAACGGAGCACAAAATAGGATGCAAGCAAAGCCAACAATGCAACAAACCCTATAATACTTTTCTTCATACAATCACCTCCACAACTATATAATTTTTCTATTTTTCTTCTAGCTATAATTCTCGCTGCTGTGATGCGTAGCATCACTTGAAGATATTGATAAAAAGAGAATAGCAGTGGCCCAAAACCACGTCTTTCTCTTTTTTGATGTTCTTATTTCTTCTCAATTGCAGGTAAAAAACTAGAATTTACTAAATCAACATTTATTATTTCCCCTTTATATTTAGGAAAATTGTTATTGATTCTTTCTTCAATAGTTGCAATGGTTTCCGCAACATTTGTAACATCGCACCCTTTCATAATGTCCGGACCATATTCCCACCATTGTAAATGCTCCAGCTTTTCAATTATTTCATCTTCAAATCGGTATTTTAATACCTTTGCAGGCACACCGCCAACAATAGCATATGGTGGAACATCCTTTACCACAACAGCTCCCGTTGCAACAATTGCTCCATCACCAATCGTTACACCTCTTGAGATTATTACATTACCACCGATCCATACATCATTGCCAATGATTATCATACGAGCCTTTTTTTCTAATTCCATATTTTGATTTTTTCTTATAATATTTATCATTTCTGCATTATCCGTTGCGTAATCAGAAAATCCATGAACCCAATTACTATCAACATCAGCAAATAGAATATGAGAAGACACTGACTTTGTAGAGTGTTCGTGCATTCCCATTACTACATTTGGACCAATAGCACAACATCTACCAATGGATCTAACCATCCTGATATAGGCATTATTAGTAATATATGAAAAGGCGCCTAAATGTAGGCATTGAATATTGCCACCCTGAAATCGAAATGGGGCTTCAATCTCCATATTCATTGACTCATTAAACGCACCTAAATTTGTATCAGCTCTGACATCAACTCCATTGTGTCCGTTTTTCATGCGTATGATGCTTTTTTTTGGTAATAACATTTTTTCCTTCCCCTTTATCCGAAAATATATTCGTTTAATCTTCTTTTCATTATGCTTCTTTTCATTAACATGAAATGATTATTACACAAAATGAATATATCGTCAACAAAAGGAATATACTGTAAATTTCAGTCATAAATAGTTTCCGTTTGAATTTGGTGGGGCCTCGGCGACACAATATTATCATTTTAAAAAGGGAACAGCGGCTTTGATTGCTATTTCAAAACTACACCATGCTGTATTCAAAATCTACTTTTACTCTCAGAAGCACATTTCGTCATCAATACCACCGTCTCCACATGGGTTGAATGTGGAAACATATCTACTGGCCTTGCTTTTTCCACTACATAGCCCTGTCCTGCCATGTATTTTAGGTCTCTTGCAAGAGTTGCCGGATCACAGGATACATAAACTACTTTATTAGGAGCCATAGCCACAATTGTGTCTAGAAGGCTCTCTGCACATCCCTTTCTAGGAGGATCTACTACTATGACATCAGCGCGGATTCCCTCTTCCTTATACTTCTTAGGGACAACGTCCTCCGCAGCACCTACATAGAATTCTGCATTGAGAATCCCATTAATCTTGGCATTGGTCTTCGCATCCGCAATGGCCTGTGGTACAATCTCCACTCCATAGACCTGATTTGCCTTTTGAGCTAGGAAAAGTGAGATTGTTCCAATCCCACAATATAGATCCCAGACAACTTCATCCCCCTGTAACGAAGCGTATTCCAATGCCTGTTGATAAAGCTTTAAAGTCTGTACCGGATTGACCTGAAAGAAGCTTAGTGGGGAAATATGAAACTTTATATCACCAATATAATCTGTAATATAAGGTTGTCCCCATAGAGTTGTTACTTTGTTCCCTAAGATTACATTTGTCTTCTCTCTATTACTATTCAGACAGATACTAGTCATATGTGGCACCTTGGTAAGTCGCTTAATCAGAACTTCCTTATGTGGTATCGTCTCTCCATTAATCACCAAGCATACCATAATTTCTTTTGTAGAGAAGCCCACTCTTGTTAAAATATGCCGAACTAAGCCTTTATGAGATGTCTCATCATATACACTAATATGAAACTCCTCTAAGAAATCTCTTACAATAGTTAGAAGCTCCTTGTTTTCAGAAGCTTGTATCAGGCAGTCTGTTGTTTCAATAATAGAATGGGTCCTGGCAGCATAGAATCCAGTTACGACATGGTTTTCTTTGTTATACCCTATCGGAAATTGTGCCTTATTACGGTAGTAGTAAGGCTCCTCCATTCCAATAATCGTCTCTAACATAATTGCCCCAGGTACTTTATCCTCGTTACCTTCAGAAGGTACCACAGAAAAGCCTCCGATGCGTTCCAGACAGCTTTTCACCTTTTCTTCTTTGTAGGCAAGCTGCTGTTTATAGGAAACATGCTGTAACTGACAACCTCCGCACTGTTTTGCGACACCACACTTAGGAATCATACGGAACGGGGAAGGCTCCAGTACCTCAACTAAACGCCCATAACCATAGGTCTTTTTGGTTTTTATAACCTTAACTTTAATTGTGTCCCCAGGTGCCCCATCCTTCACAAAAAGAGGATAGCCATCTACACGACCTATCCCCTCTCCTTCGGAACCCATGGATTCAATAGTAATGATATATTCGTCATTTTTTTGTATCATAAGTTCTGGTAACCTCTATTCTGTAATATTGGTTCTGCGGATATTAGATTCAAAATATCGGTTGTATCCAATCCACTCCATCTTATCATCTCCGCTACGAAGGATTTCAGTCATGGTTTCTAGTCTTGCATCCGTTAGATCAGCAAGACTTAAGGCCAACGCCTCAATGGTGGCAGGAACCTTAGGTGATCCATATTCCAAAGAACCATGATGAGCTAGAATACAATGTTTAAGCTGGGAAGCCAGCTTTGGTGGAAAATTACCCATAGTTGCAATTCTCTCGCTTAGCATCTCTACTCCAATAATCAGATGACCAAGTAGCTGGCCTTCATCTGTATAATCATTTTCTGGTAATGGAGAAATTTCCTTTAACTTACCTACATCATGAAACATAGCAGCCGAAAGTAGTAAGTCCCTGTTGATCATGGGATACTTCTCTGCCATAAAGTTGCACAGTCTGGTAACTCCCAGTGTATGCTCTAACAATCCTCCCTGAAAACCATGGTGAATACTTTTCGCTGCTGAATGGGCACAGAATTTCTTCTTAAATTCATCATCATTTAGAAAAAAGGATTTCACCAATTCCTTTAAAGGAACATTTTCCATAGAGTTAATAATTCCTGTAAGTTCCTCATACATAGCACAGATGGCCTGCTCAGAAACTGGAACATAGTCTTCAGGAAGATACTCACCTTCCTGAGCAACTCTTAACTGGTCTATATGAAGTTGAAGTGCATTCTGGAAAAATACAATCTTCCCTTTTACAAAGATATAATCCAAATCACTAAAGTTACTAATACCACTGGTTAAATTCCATACACGAGCATCTAAAACTCCTGTCTTATCTTGTAGACTTAGAGCATAGTAGCTTTTACCGGTAGCTTTTTGACATGTTTTTTTCGATTTACAAAGGTAGATACCCTGAACCTGATCTCCTTCATGCAAATCTGTAATATATACCATCTATATACCTAACCTTTCTATACAACAAAGTATCATAACTTCAAATTCTATTCCCATTATAATATAGCTGCTCATAATAAGAAAGGGGAAATTTCTCTTTAATTTCCTTGATATGATTGATCAATATAGGTATAATTAAAGTAGTGATTTATCATAGCAGAAGATAAATAAAAAGCGAGGTAAAACTAATGAAAAACATGCTTGCGATCTTCCTACTGTGCATATGCACTTTGTTCATTTTCACTAGTTGCAGCGGCAAAAAGAAAACCAAGATAGAGATTAGCCCTGAAGAAATTGCTTCTATTGCAATATCCGGATATCCGATTATATTTGCAAATGGAGATTCCATTGATACAACCACTGATATCGATAAGATTACCAATATAACGAATACTTTTAATGATATCACCTTAGAATATTATAAATCCAAGGAAGAATGGGAACAGATTGCCCCTGGTGGCGCCTTAAGGGAACAGGCTTCCATTACCTTCTATGATTCCAAGAAGAAGTGTGTGGAATGTCTTTTTAAAGTTACTAATGCAGAAGGTAGCTTCATTATGAAGCAGATTGGAACCGAAGTTTACATAGCCTCCAACGATGATTATGATAAACTTAGTCGTATTTATGATATCTTAATCAAAGAAGCTGAAGACGGAATATTAGATAACTAATTGTCCGTCTTCAGCTTCTTTAATTGGTTTTAGATACTATAACACCCAACTCCATAGGTATCCACTCTTCTCCTTGCTTTCTATTAATCTTGAGAGTAGTATCTGCCTTATAACTTAGGCCGATAAGTGTATTGTTGTAGGTGCTCATATTATAAATCTGAACTCCATTCATTTCTAACAGCACATCTCCTTTTTTTACACCCGCCTCAAATGCTGGAGAACTCTCCTCTACCTTGATGACATATACGCCTTGGCTTATACCAAGTTTTGTGGCTTCTTCTTTGCTGATGTCATAACATAACATACCAAGATAAAGATTGTCAGCCTGACTAATCATTTTATCAACATATGGTTGAATGGAAGCCATTGATAAGCAAGTATTGAGGTTAGCATTCAAATCAGAAACAAAGTTCTCCTTGTGGGTGATAACACCTAATATAGTTCCCTTTTTATCAAGTACAAACCCATTTCCATTATTATTATGAGCAATCGTAGTATTAAACAATTTCACTACTCCATCTGTGATAAAGGCATCATGCTGCTCATTGGATATGATACCGTAGTCTATAGAGTTTGGATATCCGTTTGGGCTACCTACTGCAATTACAGGTTCTCCTATACATAATGCAGTTGGATCCCCTACCTTAGCCACTGCTATATTAGATACGAAGTTTTCGTCCAGCTTATCTAGTTTCAATTTAAGTAATGCAATTCCAACTTGTCGATTAATTTTATATAATTCACTTTTATAGACTGAACGATCAGAAAATTCCACCATGATATAGTTTGCTCTATCAACCACATCACTATTTGTTAAAATCAATACTTTTGAGGCATCCTTATATACAATGATACCAGAGGAGTATCTATCCTCCTGAGCAGGATTGCCCAAAATATCCTTACCATTTCTCACAGCATTTACAGTTACTAGTGCTGGCCTTACTATACTCTGTACATTCTGAATCTGTGAAATAAGGTTGGTAATCGAGGCATCCTTTATATCTTCTACCTCAGTTTTCTTAGTAGGTTTTGGTGTTGAAGTAACAATGGCAGAAGGAGACTTGGTAGGCTTTAATGTATTTATGGGTTTAACGGTGGATATATTATCCGGATTCTCCATTTTTATAACAATCTGCTTTTCATTAAGATTAAATACATCAGAAAACATTGGATAGCACACACAAAAAGTTAAGCATGCTACCCCACCAAAGCATACTCCCAAAACCATGGTAAAGACAAGCTTCTTTAATCTTGTCTTTTTCTTAGGGCATATAGTCTCTTCGATAAAAGTATACTCTTCTGCCCCACTATCATTTTTATCATGCTGTACTTCAGGTTCACTAAAATGCTCTTGATTCAATCTATTATCAGACATAAATTACTCCCTTATCCAACATTTTTAGCTTACATATTCATATATTATCATCTAGTTATGAACATTATATGAATAGTTTGTAAACACAAAGAAATTGTTTTATTTTCCTTTAAAATCAGTTAAAATATAACTAAACTATATATGCAACGATTCCCTTGTTTCGTATATCGATGAAAGAAAGGCCACATGATGAATCAAAAAGTATTACGAACCTTAGAATATAATAAAATCATAACTCAGTTATCAGAAAATGCAAGTTCTCCTTTAGGAAAAGAGCTTTGTCATAAGCTGCTTCCAAGTTCAGACATACTTGAAATTACAAAATTACAGCAGGAAACAGCAGATGCTCTTAGCCGACTTTTAAAAAAGGGAAGCCTATCCTTTCGAGGGGCAAAAGATATTGGGGCCAGTTTAAAACGTCTCGAAGTAGGTAGTACTTTAAGTGCAGGTGAACTCCTTAATATTAGTTCTCTACTGGATTGTACGCTACGCGTTAAAGCTTATGGCCGCGGGGGTGATGAGGAGGAGACCTCTGATACTCTGTCTGAACTATTTAACGGCTTAGAACCTCTTTCCTCCCTTAACAATGAACTTAAGAGATGTATTATTTCTGAGGAGGAAATAAGTGATGATGCTAGTAGTTCCCTTAAGAGCATACGCCGCTCCATTAAGCTAACCGGTGGGCAGATTCACGATCAGTTAAATCAGATCGTAAATTCCAGTTCTGGCAGAACCATGCTGATGGATGCAATTATCACCATGAGAAATGGGCGTTATTGTCTTCCAGTGAAGGCGGAATACCGTTCCAAATTTCCAGGCATGATTCATGATCAATCCTCTAGCGGTTCTACTCTATTTATTGAGCCAATGTCAGTGGTAAAGCTCAATAACAACATACGTGAATATGAGATGAAAGAGGTTGAGGAAATTGAGCGAATCTTGGCTGATTTAAGTAATCAGGCAGGTGAGCAGATTCCCGCTCTTACCTTTAACCTAAAAGCCCTCTCCAATCTGGATTTCATTTTTGCCAGAGCTTATCTTGCAAAGCAAATGAAAGCATCTCAGCCCGAATTTAATCAACATGGCTATATCAATATAAAAAAGGGACGTCATCCACTTATTGACAGTAAGAAAGTTGTCCCTATTGATATTTACCTAGGTAAAGAATTCCACCTTTTAATAATTACTGGCCCTAATACCGGAGGTAAAACCGTTTCCTTAAAAACCGTTGGATTATTTACCTTAATGGGACAAGCCGGACTACACATACCTGCATTTGATGGTTCCTCACTAGCTTTATTCGATGAGGTTTATGCAGATATTGGGGACGAGCAAAGCATAGAACAAAGCCTTAGTACTTTCTCCTCCCATATGACCAATACCATATCCATCCTGAATCAGGCCAACGCCAATTCCTTGGTACTATTTGATGAGCTTGGGGCAGGAACCGATCCCACCGAGGGAGCTGCATTGGCAATGTCCATTCTCTCCTATCTAAAGAAGCGGCACGTTCGCACTATGGCTACCACCCACTATAGCGAGCTGAAAGTTTATGCTCTGACCACAGAAGGGGTTGAAAATGCCTGTTGCGAATTTTCCGTTGAAACTCTTCAACCTACCTATCGGTTGTTAATTGGGATTCCTGGAAAGAGTAATGCTTTTGCCATATCAAGCAAGCTTGGCCTTTCCGATACTATTATAGAAGATGCTAAGAATAGAATTACAACCGAGGATAAGAAATTCGAAGATCTTTTGACAGACTTAGAAGAAAAAAGGGTTACAATTGAAAAAGAGCAGGATGAAATTAAACGTTTAAAGATCGAGACTGCCTCTTTACAGGAAAAATTAAAAGAAAAAAGTGCCCGAATGGATTCCTCTAGAGAAAGAATTCTTCGAGAAGCTAACGAGGAAGCCAGACGTATCTTACAAGAAGCCAAGGACTATGCCGACAGCACCATTAAAAAATATAACAAATGGGCTGGTGAAAGCGGATTAAACAGAGAAATGGAGCAACAGCGTAATGCCCTCCGTGATCGTTTGAAAGAAACGGACAAAAGCTTGCTTATGAAGGCTGAAAACAAAGGCAAAAAATCCAATAAACCTGGAGATTTCAAGTTGGGAGATGCTGTTTTCGTTACCTCCCTGAATCTAAAAGGTACTATAAGCTCTCTTCCAAATGCAAAAGGAGACTGCTTTGTGCAAATGGGTATTCTTCGCTCCCAAGTCAATATTTCTGATTTAGAGCTGATTGATGAACCTGAAATCACGACTCCAACTATGCAAAAAACTGGTAGTGGCAAAATCAAGATGAGTAAAAGCTTTCAGATCAGCCCTGAGCTTAATATTATTGGAAAGACTGTAGATGAAGCATTGCCAGTTGTTGAAAAATACCTAGACGATGCCTATCTGGCCCATTTACCACAGGTTACCATCATTCATGGCCGCGGAACAGGTGCTTTGAAAAATGCAGTACATGGCTTATTGAAGAGAACAAAGTACGTGAAAGCCTTCCGTGTTGGCGGTTTTGGGGAAGGTGACCACGGTGTGACTATAGTCCAATTTAAAGAGTAATTTTCCCAGTCACAGTTTGTGTGACTGGGTACAATCATACAGGAGGATATCAAATGGTAACAAAACAAAAAATACTTATTGTTGATGATGATGCTAATATTGCAGAATTAATCTCCCTATATCTAATTAAGGAATGCTTTGACACATTAATTGTACATGGTGGGGAAGAAGCTTTAAAAAGCTTCTCAACCTATGCTCCGGACCTAATCTTACTAGACCTGATGTTGCCTGGAATTGACGGGTATGAGGTGTGCCGTGAACTTCGCAAGTTCTCTTCTGTACCAATTATCATGTTGTCAGCCAAGGGTGAAATTTTTGACAAGGTATTAGGATTGGAATTAGGGGCGGATGATTACATGATTAAACCTTTCGATTCCAAGGAATTGGTCGCTAGAGTAAAAGCAATTTTACGACGTCTTCATGTGGTACCCTCTCAGATTTCTAGTCCTGACAGCAGTCGACCAACCGGCGAGTATGTCGAATATCCAAATCTTGTGGTAAGTTTGACAAATTATACTGTGATCTGTGATGGCAAACGGATCGATATGCCACCAAAGGAACTGGAACTATTCTATTTCCTAGCAAGCCACCCTAATCAAGTCTTCACAAGAGAACAGCTCTTGGATCACATATGGAGCTACGAGTATCTGGGGGATACTCGAACAGTGGATGTACATATTAAACGACTACGTGAGAAGATAAAGGATCACTCTGCCTGGTCATTGGTAACAGTGTGGGGAATAGGGTATAAATTTGAAACCAGACTGTAAGGATTGGAAGGGGTAAGATGAAACGAACTATTTTTATAAAGTACATATTTTCCTTAGTAGCAATTTTTTTAGTACTTTTTGTTGTTACTAATAGTATTGGTAAATCAATGATAAGAAAAGCTGTCATTGATAAAAAATTATCTCAACTTTGGAGACTGACCGAAACGATCTGTAGTGAATATCAGGATCTATATACAAAAGATACCTTTGATCGTGTGGAGATGGAAAAACACCTGAACGCAGTGTCTTCCCTAAGCAATTCCCGTATATGGGTTACAAATTCTAGCGGTCTTGTTCAAGTAGATTCCTATGGCGAAATCCTATCAGGCAAAATGAATGTATCTCTTCTAGACCCTAGGCTTTTAAGCTATCAGACCAAGGCTGGCTTAGTTTTTAACTCCTATTTTGAAGGTCCTACCATGGTCGCAGTCAACAGCATAATCAACAACCTTTCCCCCAAAGGATATGTTCTTGTATTTATGGCGGAGAATGAGACAGATGGCATAATAATGGGGATAACCAACACACTAAATATCTTTATTTTATTCTTTGGAATTGCATTATTATTGGTTCTAGCAGCGATTTATCTGTTTACCATAAGGCCTTTACACAAAGTGATTAAAGCAGCAAAGGAATATGGCATCGGTCATTTTGACCAACCTATCCAGATAAAAACTCATGATGAATTTGATGAACTGGTCTCAACGATTAATTTTATGGGATCAGAGATAAACAGCTTGGATGAGTATCAGAAGAAATTTGTAGCCAATATCAGCCACGACTTTAGAAGTCCATTAACCTCTATCAAGGGCTATGCAGAGGCTATTTTGGATGGAACCATCCCCTATGAGAGTCAGAACAAATATATTGATATCATTCTTTTTGAAACAGAGCGGTTAAATAAACTTACCAATAATCTGCTGACTCTAAATACATATGAACGAAATGGAGCAATGCTTAATATAACAACCTTTGACATTAATAAAGTGATAAAAAAGACCATTACTACCTTCGAAGGAACTTGTGCAAAGAAAAAGCTTACTTTCAATCTGGTATTTTCAGAAAAAGAACTTTACGTGGATGCAGATATAGATAAGATTCAACAAGTTTTATACAATCTGATTGACAATGCCATAAAATTCAGCAACAGTAATAATCGTATCAAGATAAGCACCTCTGAAAAGGGAGAGAAAGCTTTTATTGCAGTGAAGGATTATGGGATCGGAATTCCAAAGGATAGTATTAAAAAGATATGGGATCGCTTTTATAAGACAGACTCTTCTCGAGGAAAAGACAAAAAAGGGACAGGTCTTGGCCTGTCCATAGCAAAAGAAATTATTACCAAACATAACGAGAACATAAATGTCATTAGTACAGAAGGGGTAGGAACGGAATTCATCTTTTCCCTCCCACTTGCTGAGGAAGAGTAAGGCTATGGGCTATGGTTAAGTAAATCCCAGCTTAAGGGCGCTCATTCCAGTTATGGCGATGAAGTTGTCCCATAAGCTTCATATGATCAAATTTATGCTGTCTAAGTGCCTCGTATAATACAATAGCAACAGAGTTGCTTAAATTTAGGGAGCGGATCTCTCCAATCATTGGAATACGAATTGAGGTTTCCTTATAATCTAAGAGGATCTCCTCTGGAATGCCAGCACTCTCTTTCCCAAACATAATATATGCATCCTCCTCATAGGATACCTCAGTATATACCTGTTGAGCCTTTGTTGTAGCCATGTATAGTTTTGCTTTTGGGTTTCTCTCTATAAATTCATTAAAATCTGTATACACTGTCACATCCAGCCGGTCCCAGTAATCCAGTCCGGCTCTTTTTATTTGTTTTTCATCAAGCCGAAAGCCTAAAGGCTCAATCAGATGAAGTCTTGCTCCCGCCGCTACACAGGTTCTTCCTATGTTGCCTGTATTGGCTGGTATCTCAGGCTCCAGCAATACTATATTTAACATATTGGTTTCCTCTTTTCCAAATCCTATTTCACTTTATACAGCTCATCACTTTTTGGAGGTTCTAAAAATCTTCTCTCCTCCTCATTGATGACAACACGATCATTGCTCCTCGTTACTTTACCAATAATAGCAGCTGGAATTCCTTCCCGTTCTAAAGCCTGTACCAGCTCTCTTCCTTGGAAGGTCCCCATCAGCATAGATCCACTAGAAATTAAAAGGTAAGGATTCAAATCGTAGAACTCGCATATCTCCACTGTTTCTTGTTTAATAGGGATGCTTTTTAGCTCCACCTCAAGACCAACATTAGATGCCACTGCAATCTCCCAAAGGGCTCCATATACTCCACCCTCTGTCACATCATGCATGCTGGTTACCTCATAGTTCTTTCCAATTCTAGCTTCCTTAACCACAGAAATATGGTTTATAAAATTCTTGGCTCCTGCTATGAAATCTCTGGTATACCTAGAAAGAAGCTCTTCCTCTTTTGCCTTGGCTATAATGGCTGTGCCTTCTAAACCTGCCCATTTGGTCATAACAAGGTCCTGTCCAGGTTTTAGACCAGAGGTGGTCACCATATCTTTCCTCGTCAGCCTTCCTATACCTGTTATGCTGGCAATGGGCTGGTTCACCGCTGCAGTAACCTCTGTATGTCCGCCCATAATCTCGATATCCAGTTCCTTACAGGAAGCCTCCATCTCTGTCATAATTTCCTTTAAGGTTTGTTCTGTGGTCTCTTCAGGCAAAAGCAATGTAACCATAATTCCAATCATTTCTGCCCCGCTGGAGGCAATATCATTGGCAGTAATATAAGTAGCCAAGCGCCCCACATCTTGAACAGTACCTGTAATAGGGTCAGTAGATAATACCATTATCTCAGTCCCGGTTGTATCAATATAGGAACAATCTTCTCCCACATTTGGACGAATTAAGACCTCATTTCTTCTATGGTGAATTTGCTTGAATACAGAACGCTTTAATACGTTCTCCGGTATCTTTCCTATCTTCATGTTACACCTCATTTAGTCAGAAAACGGCTATCGCACCAAGAACATCTTGGGTACAACAGCCGGTCTCTGTTATATTTGCAAAGATAAAACTATTTATTAACTTATTCTTAG
Source organism: Bacillota bacterium (assembly GCA_023413555.1). GTDB lineage: Bacteria > Bacillota > Clostridia > Lachnospirales > Lachnospiraceae > KM106-2. Next base: position 28,583 of record JAEZPG010000056.1, read on the forward strand.
TCAGCCTGTCCACCATCGCCAGACGAGTTTTGGGTATCTCCTGTGCTACTATCAGGTTTTGTATGGGTGTCAGTTGGTGGATTTGTTGTTGGAATCTTTGTTGCTGGAATCTTTGTTGCTGGAATCTTTGTTGTTTCTGGCTTTGTTGGCTTAGGACTTGTTGGCTTAGGCGTTGCTGGTTCTTCTGATTTACTTGGGGTTGGCTTTTTGTCACCATTTGCACCATTTGGATCTGCTGTTGCTGATGGAGAAGGACTCTCCGTCTCCTTTGGTTTAGTTCCAATGGTCACATATTTAGGAGTCGCACGGTAGGAGCTATAGTTAATCTCTTCCTTGCTCACCTGCTTACCATTAATATATACTATCTTATATAGATAAGCCTTATATCCTGTATGAGCAGTCTGGGTAACCTCTTTATAATCTGTATCCTTAGTTTCATCCTCAGTAACAACCTCTTTACCAGGCTTGATAACCTGTACAATGTCATTTACATACTCAACTCTACGATTGTCTGGTCTTGTCTCTTGTCCATATACCTTAAAGGTAATGGATTTCCCTTTGGTGTAGCCTTCTATATAAATAGGAACATCTGTATTATTCTTAAATTTCAGATCCTTGTAAGGCTGTGTAGTCCCACCTGCAACAGCCGCATCAAAGGCTGGTTTTACATAGTCTACAATCATGGAGTGATTGGAGCGCTCTACTATCTGTAGCTCGGATTCTAAGAGAGCATTATATAGTGTAGTACTTACCTGACAAACGCCTCCACCAATACTGGATACTACTTGACCGTTCTCGTAAGCTCCGCCTTCTCTCCATCCATTCTGTTTCGTAAATGGAGCAAACTGTGCATAGGCAGAGAAAGTTTCTCCAGGAGCAACGACACTGCCAGAAATTAATGTCGCCCCATTGTTGATATTAGAAGCACGGTTATAAGAGGAATCTTTATAGTAAGTGGTTGCAGTACCAAGTAAATCCTTACATAGCAAAGCCTTTTCTTTCGTTATAGCAGGCTCTAAGGTTGTTATTACGGCATCCAAAGCAACGTCATTTTTATCCCATTTTTGTCCAATCGCTTCAAGAAGAAGCTTTTTAGTTGCCTCCACATCTGTTCCTATCCCAGTCTGGGAATCAGTTACCTTAAAAGAACTACCCGTCTTTCTTATGGTTGCGTTCTTTGCATCCTGATCATATTCGGAACATTTTTTTAATAGGCTATCTATCTTTGTTTCATCTATATTAAACTCCAGATTAAGCACAAGCTTATCATTTTCAATGTCCTTTAATTGTTTATATCGCTTGATTAAGTTACCTGATTTTCCAACTGATAAAGCCTGTTCTACATAATCACTAACTTCAGCTGAACCTCCCAATTCTTTCATAGTAGTTTCAACTGAATGGTCTGCAACATTTATCGTAACCTTCTTATTCTGTAATGATGTTATGTAGTCATTAACAGCTGCTTGGGCTTGTTCCTTTGTCATATTGCCTACATCAATTGTATCAATATAAACACCATTGCAAATAATGTTATTATCCACATCTGCAAATGTTCCTAAGCCTATGGTTCCAATAATAGTAACAAGCACCAAAGTCGTCAGCACCAAGATAAAATACTTACTTCTTTTTCTCATTGCTTTCTATCCCCTTTAAACTTCATTGTACTATTGTAACACATTTCATAAAATTATCAAGATGTCATACTGAATTGACATCTTTACGCATTTTATGTATATTTACAATAAACATAACTTGTTCTTATCAATTTTAAAATGACATGATTGCTGCTGCAATCATTCCTGCTAGCATCGATACAATTAAGAAAATAATGATGATGCTGGATATTATTCTTTTTGTTTTACGATTGTTCATATTCATTATATATTTCACCCCATTTATTATATATTATGACATCGGCCCCCTGACTCTCAAAGAAAGGTTGTGAAACTATGCCACTTATTTTTGTTCTGACAATTATATTTATCCTATGGTTTCAAGTACAAAAACGAAAATCCTCTAAAGAAGAGATTTTCCAAAAGGATTCTTTTTTAAAACGCGAGAAAGAATCAAATCTGTCACGAAAACAGGATATCTCTAAGTTAGATTACATTATTCTTCCTACAACTAACCTCCCTATAACCCCCGGGAAGGAGGAATCTACGAATTATTTCATAAATACTTATTTATCATACATAGATAAAAAAATAATTAACTTATCCCATTATTCTAACACAGAATTAAAGGAACAATACGGTTTAGTTAATCTAAACCTTCTCAGCGAGTATGATGAAAATTTCTTCTCTCTGACAAAGCTGTTGGATGATTGGGGGACACATCTATGGAATATCAACTGTCCTAACGACGCTGTAAAGGTGTTCGAGCTAGCTTTATCCATAAAAACAGAAATTACTAACTCTTATCTTACCCTGGCTACAGTATATGGAAAACTACAGCATCCTGAAAAAATAGCCTCTGTCAAGGCTGCCTTCTCTTCCCTTTCAGAGAAACCTTCTGAAAAAGTGTTAGCTGAATTAGATAAAATAGTGTTTCAATCACTGATTGAGGCTGATTGCAATCAAGAGGAAACTATTGTTTAGCGCATTCTTCCATAGTTTAGAATAATTTGATCAATTGCCTTTGAAGCCTGGCTTTTGGTCATTTTTTCTAAATCTAACGCTTTATTTATTTTATGATATTTTAACAAATCATTCAAGTATATTTTTTGCTTAGGCGTAATAGGTTCCTGTTTTTTCATTTTGTAGTAACATGTCACAGGATTGGTCAATTTCTCAATATTAGCATATTCCCCTTCCAGACCTTCCATCATTCTTTTGCACATGGCAAAGTACAGTTTCATCGTTACCTGAGCATCTTCATAGGCACGATGGGACGCTTCGTTCACTAAACCATAGGCCTCACACATGCTTGCAAGACTGCGGCTTGAGAAATCCGGATGAAGCCCTTTAGCGATAGAAAGTGTATCAATTACCTTGTTGTCTATAGTATAGCCACTATTTGCCAAATGATACTTTAAAAAGATATAATCAAATCGAATATTATGCCCTAATAAAGGGTCTTGTCCAATAAAGTCATAAATGATTCTACTTTGTTCCTTAAAGCTTTTCTGCTCAGCCAACATCTCATCAGTGATTCCTGTCAGTTCAACGATTCTAATAGGTAAGCTAATCTGAGGATTGATAAGTAGGGAAAGTGTCTCCCGAACTACTCCCTCTCTTACTCGCAAAGCTCCAACTTCAATAATCTGATTATCCTCAGGCGAAAGACCTGTGGTCTCAATATCTATGGCAACAAAGGAGTGAATCATGACTTCTTCCTCCTTTGTCTTTGCTTATAATCTTTACACAACTCCTGTAAGAAACATTCCTCACACTGAGGAGAACGAGCTGTGCATATACTTCTTCCATGGGTGATAATCTGAATATTGTATAAGATCCAGTGCTCCCTTGGCAGTACCTCCATAAGCTCATATTCTATTTTCTCAGGGTCTTCCTCTTTTGTAAACCCAAGTTTTCTGGAAATGCGCTTCACATGAGTGTCCACTACAATGCTTGGTTCATGATAAATATTTCCACGAATTACGTTGGCTGTCTTTCTTCCTACCCCTGCTAATTCTGTGAGCTTATCAATATCATTTGGCACCTCTCCATTATAATCCTTTACCAGCTTCTTGGCGCAGGCAATTATATTCTTCGCTTTATTCTTATAAAAACCGGTGGAGTGAATATCCTTTTCTAACTCCGACAGGTCAGCATTGGCGAAATCCTCTAAGGTTTTATATTTGGCAAACAAATCCTTGGTAACTATATTTACTCTTTCATCTGTACACTGAGCACTAAGCATAGTTGCAATTAGTAGCTGCCATGGTGTTTCATGGTTGAGATAACATTTATATTCTCTTGTATAGTGATCATCCAGTAAATCAAGAATTGCCTGAATTCGTTCTCTCTCTTCTCTTCTAATTCTTCTCGCCATATATTCTCTCCTATTGCACGAGTACATGAGTGGTTGCATCGTGATTAAGTGGGTTCCTGTTCTGATAGTCAAAGAACACAATCCGATCCTCATATACCGGCTCTCCTGTAGTGCAGGTAACCTCCACATCAATGGTGAATCTCTCTACCTGATAGTTACGAAGCTCCTTTTGTATATTCTGAGAGCTTCTAACGAGCCAATCTAACTGGCTCCTACCCTCTTTTACCATCACAGCAATCGCTTCCAGCATGTTTTTATAGTCTTCCTCCTGCCTTGTGGCAAATTCCGGTCTAGCCTTCATCTTCTCCCTAAGATAGCAGTCATAGGTAAGAATCTCTCGAAATATCTTATCCTGTTCCTTTCCCGGCTTTATATACTGTCGAAAAAATTCCAGTAAGTGATTATAACGTCCTATTCTGGAGTGGTTTCTATCTAGTAGCATATTCTCCTGATAGAACCGAGCAAGACTCTCAAAAAGTTTAAAAGCACTCGTAAAATAATGTTCCAAGTAAGCAATTGCATAGCTAAACTGCCCACTGTTAAAGTATACCTCTACCATGTCCTCTACAATCTTTAGTTGCAAAATCTCATCAAAAGACAGCCAGTCTGTTGCCATTACTTCATAAGGTGCCTCATCTTTATATATAATATGATACTTCTTACAGCACTCAGCCATATAAGACCCCTTTAGAACCTTCAAAAAGCCCACCTGGAGCTGATCTGGCTTCATGGCATATACAGCATCAAAAGAACGGCTAAAGCTCTCATAATCCTCATAGGGAAGTCCTATGATAAGATCTAGATGTTGGTGGACATTCTGACCTTCCTTTACCTTTGCTACAGCAGCTTTCAATTTAGACAGGTCCATGTTTCTTCGAATAGCCTCAAGTGTCTTTTTATTGGTAGACTGTACCCCAATTTCTAGCTGCACTAGTCCAGGACGTAGGGTCTTTAATATCTCTAGCTCCTGCTCTCTTAGGATGTCTGCTGAGATTTCAAAGTGGAAGTTAGTTATTCCATTGTCGTGTTGTTTTAAATACTGCCAGACAAACATGGTATGCTCCGGATTACAATTGAAGGTCCGATCCACCAGCTTTACCTGAGGCACCTTCCTATCTAAGAAAAACTGCAGTTCCTTCTCTATCAGCTTTTTGTCCCTCAATCTAACCTTACGATCCACAGAGGAAAGGCAGTAGCTACAAGAATACGGACAGCCTCTGCTTGTCTCGTAGTAAATGATTTTATTGGCAAAATCCTCTATCTCCTCATAGGGAAATGGTACCTGGCTTAGATCCATGGTCGCCCTCGGGGAGGTTGCCACTAAGATCTCTTCCTGTCTATACACAAGACCGTTAATCTCTGACAGGCTTCTCTTTCCTTCCACATAGTGCTCCATAAGCTCTAAGAAGGTCTGTTCACCCTCTCCCACCATAACCCCATCAAAGCATGGATTGTTCCTTAGGAATTCTTCTGCATCGTAGGATACCTCTGGTCCACCAGCCCATAGCTTGGTATCCGGTAGTACCTTATGAAGCTCCTTTGCCACCCTACAGACTATCTCTATATTCCAGATATAACAAGAAAATGCCAATAGTTCAGGTTTTTCCTCATACAGTCCGCCAATAATGGCATCTATCTGATTATTTATAGTATATTCCTTAATGAGAATCTGTTTTTTATATGGTTTAGCATATGATTTCAGGCAATACACTGCTAGATTGGAGTGAATATATTTTGCATTAATTGCAGCTAAGATAATTTTCATGTTCATAATCCCTTCTAGAATCCAAAATGAACTAGACAACATATCGAATATTATATCATAAAACAAAGGAAAAGAAACTCTACATTAGAAATGAGGGATTTATAAAAAATGCTCTCTGTCAGACTAAAAGACAAAGAGCATTGTACCATCATTTGAGCATAGAATAAAGCGGGTGATGGGAATCGAACCCACGTATCTAGCTTGGAAGGCTAGTGTTCTACCATTGAACTACACCCGCGTACTGTTATATTCTACTATACAGCTTTTTATTAGTCAAGAACCAATTATAACTAATAAAACTGCCAATGCCCAGAGCCGGAATCGAACCAGCGACACGGGGATTTTCAGTCCCCTGCTCTACCGACTGAGCTATCTGGGCATATGTAATACCTTGTTCAAGACACATGTCATATTTTATCCAGTTTTAACATATATGTCAAGTACCAAATGGGATTACTCATTATGGGTAATCCCAGGTAGGCCAACACACACTATTTCTATATTATTGCTGGTTCTTAAACAACTTCGAAGCAGTCTACACAACCCTTAAGACGGTTTACGACATCATCCACAAGCTTCATAGTAATCATAATTGAATCCATTTCACTTATTAGGTCTCCATTATTTACCACTATGTCTGTAATATCCTGTGCACTCTTTCCAACTGCTTCATTAATTTCCTGATTGGCTGAGCTCACATGCTCTATGGCATCTTTCAGCTCTTTCACCGACTGATGTATACCACTCATGATTCTATCCATAGAGTCCGCAGCCTTACAATAATTTCTCCCTGTTTCCTCCATGTTCGAATAGTCATCTTTTACTCTTGTATTTACAAATTCCAACATTGTGCTAGCATTATTCGCCAACTCTTCCACGCTGTTTATTACTCCACTGGTAATAGCATAGATTCTATTCGCTGACTCCTTAGTACTGTCTGCTAGATTACGAATTTCATCTGCAACGATTGCAAAACCTCTACCTGCTTCTCCAGCCCTAGCTGCTTCTATTGAGGCATTTAAGGACAAGAGATTAGTCTGCTCTGATATTTCCAGTATTTCCGATGTCAGCTCTGTAATCGCTGATATCTTACGGCTATTTTCCACACTGGATTGTAATGTTTCATCCATATTCTGAATAATTGCAATGGCATCTTCTTTATTATCAATTGCCTGCTTTTCCACAAGTTCCGCTTCCTGCTTAATCTGTTCTGCGTATTCCCTACCGTCTAGGGCAGTCTGCGTCATCTTCTGTACACCTAACTCTACAATAATGGTATCATTGGCTACACTGGATACAGTAGCGGCTACCTCCTGCATACAAGATGCCATCTCCTCCAAAGTGACAGTGTTATTCTTGGCACCATTGTTGGCTTTGTTAACATTACTTTCTACATTTTCCTGCTGCTTAACAAGGTCAGAGCAGCTAGTGATTAGCGCAGAAATGGTACGCTGTAATTGCTCAATAAAGTCATTGATAGCAAGAGCCAGTCTTCCCAGCTCATCCTTTGATTTAATCTGTACTCGCTTAGTCAAATCGCCCTTATTCTGTGTAATATCCTCTACTATAACACCAACCTGCTTCGTTAGATTTCTGATAGGTTTCGTAACCAGCTTCCGAATAAATATAACAGTTATAGCAGTAACAAATAATAACATTGCAATCATAAATAATACCATGATAGGAACGAATTCCGCCCTACGATTGATTTCGTTTTGTTTCTTTTCCATTTCTTCTCTTGTTGTCTTTTCAATGTTATCCAAATTTGTCTGTAGTTTATTATTAAACGAAGAAAGATTTGTATTTGTTACCGTCCTAGCCTGTGGTTTATTGGTCTTACTGAACCGTAAAATGCTTTCTATTGTTTCTTTATACTGAGTATATTTTGCAAGAAAGTCTGTGATTTCTTGTAGTCTGCTATCTCCTTCACTGAGATATCCCTTAAATTCTTCTATATTGATTTCTAATGCCTTAAAGTGTTCGGATATATCAGTTTCAATGCTCTCTAGTGTATTTTCATTGCTATATAAAACGTGTGACACTACCTGACTATTTATATAAATATAACCTTTGGAAATATCTGATATTTTTTCTTTCATCTCTACCTGATTACTTATTATATCATCACTAGTATCAACGATAGACAGCAAGGAAGAAGTCAACAAAACTGTACACAGTATTGCTGTCCCTATTAATAAAATGATTAAAGTAAACAATTTAGCAGATATACTATTTATTCTTTTCCTCACATGACCCTCCTTAATGCAATCTTATCCCATTAATTTTCATCATCCCAAGAAAACCTATGGATATCAAAAGATTCTGCTACACAGGCTCTTGCCTCTTGCAGGGTATGAAACTCTCCACTATGTATCATTTGGGCTAATAGATTCCCAATCGCTGTTGCCTCTGCAGGACCAGCATCCACGTTAATTCCTGTATATCTAGCAGTCAATTGGTTTAGGTATGCAGCCTTTGATCCACCACCAATCACATGAATACTATCATATTTGAATCCCATCAGCTCTTCTATTTCCTTTAGTTTGTCGGCATAGCAGTGAGCAAGGCTGTTATATACCACTGAAGCAAGTTCATATAGTGTCTCGGGAACTTGTTGATTTGACTTTCTACAATACTCTTTGATTGCAGTAACCATACTTTTTGGAGAAAGGAAACTGGTATCCTGACAATCAACAATAGAATCAATACTTTCCATGGATGCTCTTTGACATAACTCCCCATATTCCATAGTTGGAGCAAGCTCTTTTCTTACCGATTGAATCATCCAGAGGCCCATAATATTGGTTAGATAAGTATACCTTCCCTGGTAACCTCCTTCATTGGTGAAATTAGCTTTCATACTCCTCATAGAACAGTTCGGTTCCATCAGTTCTACTCCCATTAAAGACCATGTTCCGGAACTAATATAGCATATATTCTCTTCATTGGAAGGCACTGCCATAATGGCTGCCGATGTATCATGAGAAGGTGGTAAAACAACTTTGCAGTTATATCCTACTGCCTTTACAACCTCGTCTCGTAAAGAACCTATGACGGTCCCCGGCATACAAACTTTTTGGAACAATTTCCTAGGAAAGCCCAGTTTTTCAATCAATTCATAGTCCCAATTTTTTGTTCTAACATCTATCAGCTGACTTGTTGTCGCTTCTGTATACTCCTGTACTTTGTTACCACATAGTTTAAAATGTAAATAGTCAGGCATCATGAGTAAAGTTTCTGCAGAATCTAAATACTCAGGCTGTTGCTTCTTAACTGCCATCAATTGATAGATGGTGTTATACATTGCCTTTAGTATTCCAGTTCTAGCATACAACTCCTCCTCATTGATGATACGATAAACTTCTTTGTCCATATTCTCCGTTCTATGGTCTCGATATCCTACAGCCTGGCCAAGAATTTGATCATTACCATCAAGAAGTACAAAATCAACACCCCAAGTATCTATTCCTACACTCTCAGGCACCTTCCCTAACTCAGCACATCTTCTCATTCCTTCAAGTATCTCACTAAACAGTCTTTCAGTATCCCAGCAAAGTTTTCCTTCTTTATCTTCCATTCCATTCCAGAATCGATAAACTTCCTCAAGTACTATTTTATTCTCTCTTACACATCCTAATATGTGCCTTCCACTGGATGCCCCAATATCAATCGCAAGAAAATACTTCTCCATCGTATATTCCTCCTAAAATATGCCAAATATTTTTCCTCTAAATGAATTATAAATTTTATCATAATCTGCATATCTTATTGAGCTATCTTTAAATTTGGTACCCCATTCCTTACAAATACCTTCTGCTACCAAATCAACATACTCACTTTTTTTCATAAGAATTGCAGGAAATACATAATAAATCATGAAGAAATTCAGATCTGCTTGGGTACAACCTTTGATTTTACCTTTTTTTGAAAAACATTTGTACACCCTATCCGTAAATATTTCTGCTATTTTCTTAGATGCTTCTTCATGATTATCTTCCTTTTCCACGTACTCTACCATTTCACAGAAGAAATGACCATGATTCTTACAGAACTCATCCATATTCTTTTTATAAGTAGGCTTTTTTAATTTTTTCATCATAATGGTCATATCATCAAAGATTGCTTCTACATGATCTAACATATAATTCCTCCTAATTCCTGTACATTATTCTGTAACTACACCCTTTTGTAACATTACATTTGCATATAATGCAGTTTCTCCTGTTGCTACTATGGCATAGGCCGTCTTCGCTTGCTCGTAAAATTTAAATCGTTCCACCCCACCAATAGCTTTTTCCCCTCTAGAATCATGTTTGTTTACGATTTCTTTATAGGTATCCCAAATTGGAGTTTCCACATTATCCCCAGGCATAACCTCCATTAAATTAACAGGATACTCCACATAGGTATCTAATGGAAAAACCTGAAGTATAGCATCCAGAATTTCAGGTACTCCATGTCCATCACAACGGATTACAATAGAATCCTTTCCTATGGATTCCGCTGGAAAATTACCATCAGAAATAATAATTCTATCACTATGCCCCATTTCAGCAAGAACTTTTAATAGTTCTGGTGAGAGGATTTTTGGTATTCCTTTAAGCATATCTTACCCTCCATTAATTATTATGTTTTAAGAAAGGGATCGGTAAATAATCCCGACCCCTTGTATTTACAAATTACAATTTCTGATTATTACTTATGCACGTAAATTAGTCATAAAGGTTAGGAGCTATAGATTCGTCTTCCATATTATCCTTGTTGTACCAATAACCCTGTGTAGGAACATCTTCTACTTTTTCCCCTTTTGCAATACTTACAAGAACATCAACAGTAGTAATACCCATTGCTAAAGGAGACTGAGTAACAGCACCAAACATAGTACCGCTCTTAATTGCACCCTTGATAACAGAACCAGCATCAAAACCTGCTGCTAAAATCTTGCTAGCAGGATCACTTCCTAATACATCTAAGTTCTCGTTTGCAGTAAGGATACCCTCAGCAGCAACCTGGTTTGAACCAAAGATACCAATTGTATCAGATTTGTTAAGAATAACGGAAGCTTCTGTTGCACATAATTCAACCGTTGTCTGTGCAGGAACTGCTACTTCAATAATAATATCAGCAGTTTTCTCATCTCCAGCATCTTTACACTTGCTAACATAGTAATCGTTACCGATAACAGCTACTTTTTTACCATCAGCAGTTGCAAGTTCGATAATCTTATCAATGAATCCAAGACCACGGCTTGTAATAGATTCAGAAGTAGCTTCTTGGTTTACTTCACCGATTCTTACAGGAGCTTTTGCAGATGCAATTTTATCCTTTAATGCGTTGTAAAGATTTTCAGCTGCTGTTGCACCAGCACCTCTATTATCAGTTGCTACTGTTGAATATACGGATCCTTCTGGAGCGTTAGGAATTGCAGAGTCAAAACATACTACTGGAATCTTCTTTTCCATAGCTGTTTGTAGTGCATCAAGACATGCATCCTGATCCGATGCAGCAAGACCGATGCCATTTGGAGCATTGTTAATAGCATTGTTTAACATGTTTACCTGATCAGCGATATCAGACTCAGCGTTTGGCCCAGTACAATTAACCTTTACACCAAGTTTTTCAGCTTCCTGGTTTACACCTTTAACAGCTGCTTGCCAGTATGATGACTGATAACTCTTTACGATGATTTCAAACTTTAAGTCACTAGTATCTGGAGCTGTAGAATCATCTGGTTTTGTAGAATCATCTGGTTTTGTAGAATCAACTGGAGAAGTCTTTGGTGTATCTGTCTTCTTTGCGTCGTCAGGCTCATTCTTTTTACCACATCCAGCTAACATTGTAGCTACCATTGCAATAACCATGATTGTTGCTAAAAATCTTTTTTTCATTTCTCATCCTCCTTGAAAATTGGTTATTAGATTTTATATGTAAACCGCTCACACGGCTTCATATCACTAGGTTTTAGATTAAGCTTTCTCTTTTTTCTTTTTTATAATATCAATTAGCACTGCTACGATTAGTACAAATCCAGTTATAATCTGCTGCCAGTTTGCCTGTAAACCGATGTATGGAAGACCTGTCTTCAAAAGACATATTACAAATACACCAATAAGTGATCCTCCGATTGATCCGGCTCCGCCTGATGCAGAAACACCACCAATGATTGCACCGCCAATTGCTTCTAGCTCAAAGCCTGCACCAGTTCCTGGTTGGACTGTTGAGAATACTGCAGAATAAGCAACTCCTGCAAATCCGGCAAAAAGCCCGGAAATCACATATGCCATAATGTGATAGAATTTTACATTAATACCAGATAAAATAGTTGCTTCCTTATTACTTCCAATAGCAATGGTATATCTACCAACCTTAGTATGATTCAAGATAAAACTCATAATGATAACTAAAATAAGAATCCATAAAAATCCTATTGGAATTTTTGTACCATTGATTGTCATTTTAAAGATATTTCTAAACCAACTTCCTTCTGAACCAACTGTAGGCCAAGAAACACCATATCCGCTAGCACAAAGGGAACCAAGTCCTCTGGTTATCATACATGTACAAAGTGTTGCCAGAAACGGTGGAAGATTCATAATAGCAATTAAAATACCATTTAACACACCAATTACAACACCAAATAAGATAGCAACAACAATACCCGCTCCTGTTGGCCAACCGCTATGTACAATTAAATATCCTCCGGCTAAGGAATAGCAAACCAAACCGGTACCGATGGATAAATCAACACCTCCTGTAATCAGAGGAAATGTAACACCAATAGCCATCAACGCGATATAGTAGGAGTAATCAAGAATACTCATTACTGTTGTATACTTACGAAAGTCTGGACTCATAACACTGAAGAATGCAAATAATGCGATTACGACTAGGAGTACAATAATTTTTTGACCTCCAAGTTTAGATACCATTGATTTATTTTTTGAAAGTGACATACTAACATCTTTACTCATGTTTTCCCCCCTAACTTATCTCTCGTGTAGCCATGTTCATAATGCTTTCTTGGGAGGCTTCTTCAATACTAACCTCTCCTGTCTTCTGGCCTTCACGCATGACTATAATACGGTCACTCATTCTAAGTATTTCATTCATTTCAGAAGAAATCATGATTATAGATTTTCCTTCTTCAGTTAACCTGTTCATCAGTTTGTAAATCTCGCTCTTTGCTCCAACATCGATCCCTCTTGTTGGTTCATCAAAAATTAATATATTACAATTCTTAATCAGCCACTTAGCAATAACAACTTTTTGCTGATTACCACCAGAAAGATTAACTAGTAATTGCTCCGTACTCGGTGTCTTAATTGCGAGGGAGTCAACATACTCTTTTGTAACCCTCTGCTCTTCCTTCTTATTGATAAAGATGCCTTTCATATAGTTTTCCAGACATACTAAAGTGGCATTCTCAGCAACTGATTTCTGTACAACAACACCATATCGCTTTCGGTCTTCAGACAGATAACCAATACCATGTTTCACAGCATCCTGAGGAGTATTTATAATAACCTTCTCCCCATTAATATAGATATCTCCACTTTCCTTCTCATCAGCACCAAAGATTGCTCTTGCTGTCTCTGTTCGTCCAGCACCCATTAAGCCAGAAAATCCAAGAATCTCACCTTTTCTCAACTCAAAGCTAACATCTTGTACCATCTTTCCTGCATTCAGGTGTTCTACTTTTAAAACAACTGGTGCATCTGGTGCTACCATACTTTTGGTCTTTGGTTCCTCGTAGATTACACGACCAACCATCATATTAACTATGTCATTCTTTGTACAATCGGCTGTTACCAAAGTTCCTACATAAGCACCATCACGCATTACAGTAACACGATCTGTAATGACTTTAATCTCGTCCATTCTGTGTGAGATATACACTATGGCTAATTGTTGTTCTCTTAAATCCTGAATAATCTTAAATAAATCCTCAATTTCCTTTTCAGTAAGAGCTGCGGATGGCTCATCAAAAATAATAACCTTAGCATCATGTGAGATCGCCTTAGCAATTTCGCACATCTGTTGCTTACCAACTGTAAGATTGCTCATTGTTTCCGTTGGATCAATATCAATATGTAGTCTATCAAAAAGCTTTTTTGCTTCCTGATTCATCTTTTTATCATCGATTTTAATTCCTTTTTTGAACTCTCGGCCAATAAAGATATTCTGAGCAACTGTCAGATGTCCCAGCATGTTCAACTCCTGATGCACAATTACAATACCTGCATCTTGAGCTTCTCTGGTATTATTGAAGTTAACTTCTTTGCCTTCATAAATCATAGTGCCAGAGTCCTTCGTATAGATGCCTGTCATTACTTTCATTAATGTAGATTTACCAGCACCATTCTCTCCCATCAGGGCATGAACCTCGCCCTTATTTAAATCAAAATTAACGTGATCTAACGCATGTACGCCAGGGAAAGATTTATCTATTTCTTTCAATGTTAAAATTACATCGCCCATTCTATTACCTTCACCTTTCTATTTCGACCTAGCCTTAATTCGTGCTTCATCATTAATTTTTTCTGCGTCTTGCAATAACATCTGCATAAACAGCTACAATAACAATAAGACCTGTAATTATGAGCTGATAATCCTTTGTAAAGCCTAACGCCAAAATACCCTCTTGAAGAAGAGCAATGATAAATACACCAATTACCGTACCACCAATTGAAGCTAGTCCTCCTGCCATGGACGTACCGCCCATAACACAGCCTGCAATTGCCTCATTGTTATATTGGTCACCATAACCAGGTTGAACTGTTGTATATGCAGCTACAAAGAAAATAGCAGCGATACCAACTAAGGCTCCGCAGATTATATAAGCAAGCATTTCCCATTTCTTAACATTAACACCTGATAATCTTACGGCTTCTTTGTTACTTCCAAGACTTAATATATAACGACCTGCTCTTGTTTTATTTAAAATGATGCTACAAATTACAGCAAATAATAAGAAAACAACTAAACCTACAGGAAAATCCCCCACCTTTACAAGGTTACGGAACCATCCACCATCTGCATTTCCCTGAGGCCAGCTTACGGATTGAGTTTTTGTAAATACCGAAGCAACACCTTTAGCAATATTCATAGTAGCCATGGAAACTATAAACGGTGGTACTGACCAGTAGGATGCTAAGTATCCATTAAATATTCCATATACTGTACCAACTAGAATACTTATGATTAAACAAAGCAATACTGGTAAATGAAAATGTGTTAAGCAATACCCAGAAACAAGTGCTGAGCAGAACATAACTGGTCCGATGGAAAAATCTATTCCACCTGTAGCAATTACAAACGTTACACCAAGTGACAAAAATCCGAGAAAATAGGCATAATTGAGTGCGCTTAGGATTCTTGGTAAACCTGCAAAATTAGTACTTGTCAAACTAAAAAGCAAATACATCAGTATTAGCACACCGCATAACACAATCCTGTTAAACCCGAGTTTTTTTACAATTGGATTTTGTTTCATTCTTTCCAATTTTCTTCCTCCTATTTAATACGTAGTATCAATTTCTTCCTTTACAATGAAAGCCATTAAGCCTTAAAATCACTACCACATACTTTGAATTTTTCCTTCACCAAGTTGGTGACAAACTCTCTACCCCTGGTTCCATACTTCTTTGGATCAAATGTATCAGGATGTTCTTTCAGATACTCTTTGACACCAATGCCATCTGTCTAGCCTCCCATTATGTACATAATCTTAATCATGCGAGTTTTATAAGTAGAGAGCGAAACGTTTCACCCTCTACTATATTATCTACTATTTTGCATAAACTGTCAATATCATACATATGACATCCATGGACTAATTATAAGATAATATTCACCTATACGGCATACTATTTTCCTCTCTTCTTCTGTTAATGATTCTGTTAACGTAGACTCTAAATTACTCACATATTCCATCTCATGAATAGAGAAAGGAGTTGGCCTCTGCCCTCTATGAACAGCCCACTTTAATGCTCATTTCCGTAACAGGCAGCACAGTCAAACATACGATATCCTGCCCATATGGTTCCTGCAACAGCATTTGAGACTTCCTCTGCCGTAAAACGATTAGAACTATTCACTTCCTATAAAGCTCTCCTGATTATAAGCGTAACGTTTCGTATTAGTCGAAATAAATATGCAACAATATTATGCTGATAAATAGTTCATTATGAGAATTCCCATTCTCTAAAGGTGAAGCGCTTCGTTATTCATTAACATAATAATGTAGCTATCTTTTATGTGATATTACCTTATTTTTTAAGTCTTTTAATGGAATTGCCTTCTTGTATTCTTGTACCCAACACAATTTCAACAGGCATGCCTTTCTCCTTGCCCTCAATACGATTTAATAACAGGTCCACAGTTTTCTCACCCATTTCCTTCATAGGCTGTACCACCATATACATCCTAGGCTCTACAACATGACCAAGAATCAAATCATCAAATCCAAGTAATGAGATATCTTTAGGGCAGCTGTAACTAGATTCATTGACAGCCATAACAGCCCCTAGAGTAAGATCATAATTACTCATAAACACACTGGTTGGAGGCTTTTTCATCTCAAGTAATTCTTTCATACTTGCATATCCATATTCAATAGAGTGTCTTCCCCTCTTCTGATAGCATTCCGGTACTTCAATACCAGCCTGCTCCACGGCATCCATAAATCCTCTATATCGCTCACAGCCTGTATATTCCTCAATACTACAGATTACAGCAATCTTTTTATGATTGTTTTCAACCAATATATTAACTGCTCTATACGCAGCCATTCTATTGTCAATTCTCACACAGTCAATTACCGAATCTTGCAGTTTACGATCTAGAAGCACTACAGGTACCCCTGCAATCTTTGCTGGATTTAAAAATGTACTCTTTTTGGCAACGGGAATCACGATGATACCATCAACTTTTTTACTCAGTAGAAAATTAATATTTTTTGACTCAATTTCTTCATCATATCCAGAATCACAAATTAAAAGCCCATATCCACACTTTCTTAATCGATGCGCAATATGATGAAGCAATGTTCCATTAAACAAGCTCATAATACTATAAACTACTACTCCAACCGTTCTGGTTTTATTTGTCACAAGTCCTCTTGCTATCTCATTTACCTGGTAATTTAAATCTTTTATTGCAGCCTCAATTCTCAATTTATTTTCAGGCAAAACATTTCCACCATTTAAATACTTTGATATTGTTGCTAGTGATAACCCTGTTTGTTCTTTTATATCACGTATTGTTGCAGCCATAAGTTCTCCTTTATACTTAACGCAAATACACCATGTAGTATCACCAATATATCATAAAATTACAAATATATCAACGATATACCAATTTCTGGCCACGTGATTTAACTACTTAATTGTTTTGTACATTGGGCCATAAGCTTCACAGGCTCTATAATCCTGTCCTTCACGATTGCTACCAAATGCATTCCATACAGCCGGGCGGAATATGTTATCTTCCGGTATATTATGCATAGATACAGGAATTCTAAGAATGGATGCTAAGGTAATGATATCTGCTCCGATATGCCCATAGCTGATAGCTCCATGGTTTGCTCCCCAGTTATTCATTACATCATAAGCTGTCTTAAAAGGTCCTTCCCCTGTACATCTTGGAGCAAACCAAGTACATGGCCATGTATAGTCTGTACGTTTCCATAAAGTATCGGATACTTCTTCAGGAAGATGAACCGTCCATCCTTCTGCTATCTGTAGTACAGGTCCGAGATTTTTCACTAAATTAAGACGAATCATAGTACATGGCATCTCAGCCTTCGTTTCAAACCTAGAGGAGAAACCACCACCTCTAAAATATCCATTGTCTGCAGCACACCATGTTGTAGCCTTTAAAATGTTCTCCTGATCCTGTTCAGTCATATCAAACCACTGTTTAATCACAGGATTACCCTCTTCATCTATAGCTTCTCCGCATGCATCTAGGCAAGCAGCTCCGGAATTAATTAGATGAATAAAACCATCTGCCTCTTTAGCATGACCTTCGATCTCATATCCTGTGGCCCTCTTAACTGATTGGCCACTCCAATAGGTACGGACATCCGCAAAGATTTGAGCTCGATTGGTAAGTAATTTCATAAAGAGCATACCAATGCCATTAAGAACATCATTTTCTGTTGCAAGTATGTATGGCTCTCTAGCTCCATTCCAATCAAATGAAGAATTTAACAAGGACTCTGGATAATCACAATTTGGATAGAAATCTGTCCACTGACGTTGTCCCTGGAATCCAGCTGCAATGGCGTTGTGTCCAATCATCTCTTCCTCGCAACCCTCCGAAAGATTTGGATTTCCATTCATGAGATCCTTTATAATGACCATCATTTTTACAACGAATTCCCATGTCTCTTCTTTCTTTTCTTTAGAGACTTTTACATAATCAGGATTCTTGTCATATCCTTCTTTACATTTTTCTTTTGTCCATTTAAGGGCTTTTTCAAATTCTTTCTTATCATAAATCTCCTCTGACATACGGCGAATGATTTCTACTTCATCCACAGATTCAACACGCATTCCCAAATACTCTTCGATAAATGCAGGATCTATGATAGAACCACCGATACCCATGCAAATTGAGCCAATCTGCAAATAGGATTTTCCGCGCATGGTTGCAGCTGCAATTGCTGCACGACCAAATCTAAGTAATTTTTCTTCCACATCCGATGGAATAGAGGTATCATCTGCATCTAATACATCATGTCCATAGATGCCGAATGCAGGAAGTCCCTTCTGTGCATGGGTTGCCAGTACAGATGCTAAGTATACAGCACCAGGACGCTCAGTGCCATTAAACCCCCATACTCCTTTAATGGTCATAGGATCCATATCCATTGTCTCGGCTCCATAGCACCAGCAAGGTGTTACAGTTAAAGTAATATCTACACCTTCCTTTTTAAATTTGGCCGCACAAGCCGCAGCCTCACCTACTCGTCCAATGGTTGTATCTGCAATAATCACTTTAACCGGTTCACCATTGCAATACTTTAAATTAGTTTGAAATAGTTCAGCCGCTGCTTTCGCCATATTCATAGTCTGTTCTTCCAGGGACTCCCGAACCTTTAATACGCCCCTCCGACCATCTATTGTTGGTCGGATTCCTATGACCGGATAATCACCAATTAGTCTATTCTGCGCCATATCTTTACCTCCTGTCAAATAATGCATGTAGTTTTTACTAGTTATACTGTGCCTGTATATTTTAGAGCGAAACGTTACGCTTTCTAAATTGATTATACTTGATGTAAATTGTAAACATAAGTGATATAATATAAAAAAATAGTTTAATATTCACTTATTATTAAGAAAGGAGCTTATTATGAAGTATATTAATTATAAAGAGCATAGAACACAAGGTACCTTTAATTTTCCCATTGCATATTATCATGAGTCTTCCCATAGTCCTCGATACCATATGCCATATCATTGGCATACACACTACGAATTAATCAGAATTATATCAGGAACCTTCCAACTCACATTAAACAATATGGTACAAGTATATAAGGCTGGTGATATTATCTTCGTTACAGCTGGAGTACTTCATGGAGGAACCCCTAACAACTGCGAATATGAATGTATTGTATTTGATCTTCAGTTTCTAATAAAAGACAACCACGCCTGCGCAAAAACTATTAATGACATACTAGACCATAAAATAATGATAAGTACAGTACTTTCAGAAAGCAGTCATTCCATTCGATCTGTTGTGGAAAATCTATGTAATGCTCTTTCCAGAAAAAAGACTGGCTACGAGTTTATGACCGAGGGATTTCTCTATCAGCTCATAGGCATCATATTAAGCGAGCACTTATATGAGGAACAGATTACAGATAGAATCGCATTTGAAAGACTTAAATCAATTAAAAATGTTCTTGCCTACATTTCAGATAACTACTATAATAGCATTAGCCTTGAAGACTTGGCTAAAATTGCAGGAATGAATCCCAAATACTTTTGTCGATATTTCAGAAGTATGACTGACCGAACTCCGATTGACTACCTTAATTATTATCGCATCGAATGTGCCTGTGAGATGCTTTCTACAAGGGATATCAGCATTAAGGAAACAGCTATTTCCTGTGGCTTTAATGATGATAGTTACTTTATTAAAATCTTTCATAAATATAAGGGTATTACTCCAAAGCAATTTATGAAAATTGAATTTAGTTAATGGAGGACAAGTATGAAAAAACATCAATTAACTGCCGCTGTCATATGCCTTATTCTTATGACTTTCCTTTTTGTTGCATGCAAACAGTCCGAGAAACAGCCAGAATTCCAATGTCCCTTCTCAAGCTTAAATTGGGACAGCACTGTTGCAAATATGGTTAGTCTTGAAGGAGAATCAAAAGATACCTATAAATCGGTATACGGGGGAATCTGTTATACTTATCCCAAAACTTTTAATGAAAAGGCTGGAACAATTAAGTATATGTTTGATGATACAAATAGACTAATGTGTATTGCATGGGCATATAGTTCAGAAGAGTCAGAGGAATTATATGCTATATATAATAGCATTAATCAATCCGTAAATGATACATATGGAGAAAGCAATTACAACACAGATAAGCAGACTAATTATGGTAACGTATGGTACCTAGAAGATGGAAGTATTACGCTGAGTACTATGATTACAACGAGCAATAAAGCTTTACAATACGCATATATTCGCCCTGATACCACAAATCAGGATTAAGTGCCATTTCCATATACGTTGATGCATGGTAATACGATTCTTGACTTCCTGTTCTTCAGGAAGTCTTTTATATTTGATGGGAACGTTCGGAGGACTTTCCTATCAAATATAAAAGCGTCTTTCCCTTCAATTTAGACGGGAAAAGACGCTTTTTGTATCCTGCTTGCTAAGCTTTTAAGCGGGTGATGGGAATCGAACCCACGTATCTAGCTTGGAAGGCTAGTGTTCTACCATTGAACTACACCCGCATGACTTTTTTTATTCTACTATACGATTTTTTATAAGTCAAGCCCCATTTTTATCCATTCAAGGATAGGGGCATCATAATATAGGCCCCTATCCTTGAATGAATGTTTCTAAACTACAAATTCAGAAATATCTTGAAGCACTTCTGTGTTGTTTTCTCCTATCAAAACTAATTTCTTTGGTTTTGATAAATCCATGGTCATTATCCCAACAATAGATTTGGCATCAACAGTGTAACTACCTTCCACCATATCAAACCAACCCTGATGGCGATTTAATATACTAACCAACTTATTCGCTTTCTCTACTGAGTTAATGTTTACATATACTTCATTCATTCTTATCTCCTTAATGATGAGTGATCTGAGATATTTACAGAAAATAGATTATTTATGTATCTTATGTAATATGCATACATTATCTACAGATTTATGCAAGTTGTCAAGAGATTTTTATATCTCTGATAGTGAATCCTACTAAATTAGTTCTTTATTACAATTATTCTTTCTTCTTACCGTTTCCTGCAAGCAGGTGAAAAAATGGACTCAAGTATTTGGTACTTAGTACTAGAGTAATAGCCAAAGCAAGGATAGTGATTACTACAAATCTCACTTTTGGATTCATGGCAATCAGCCAGGTCCCTCCACCTAATACTGTTAGTACTATATACATGCAAGTTTCATGAAGAGCATAAACCTGTAGGGTTCTACTTCCTAAGTGGGTAACTATACATTTTACAGAAGGAATTAACGCTAGCGCAGCTATTACTGTAATGATTATAAATAAGTAATATGCCAATCGGACTAACCACGCATAATTAACCAATTCAGGCCAAACACAATGGGCAAACTGTGTCTCAAAACTGCCTTTTCCTTTCAGAAAGCTGGCGTAACTCCATTGTAACTTGTCATAGTATTGATAGACGATACCTATCACAGCAACCATCCAAATTGCTGATACTATAATCACAGCCTTTTTCCTAAGAAAATTAGTCAATTTCTCAATATCCAAGTAGTATCCCAAAAAGAAAAACGGGTAGAAAGTAACCACTCTGGATAAAGTTAAAAAACTACCTACTGATTTATCATACCCCACTAAACAGCCAAGAAGAATGGAAAGTGCCATTATCATTCTAAAGGAGTATTTTCTAACTCCAATGGTAATTAACATAAAAAAACTCATGCTAAGCATGTACCATGCAATCCCATACTCATTAAACATTGAAAAACCTGGTTTTTTCCCTGCCAGATAATTAACCATGTAGTTTAAGATCTTCATAAAATAGAACATAACAACAAAGGATGTAATCTTGTCCCACCGTTTCTGATTTACTGTCCTCTTACTAAATAAACCTGACACAAAGACAAAGCATGGCATGTGAAACAAATAGATAAAATAAACCATTCTTCCTATGCCACCCGAGTCACTCATATACCTTTTTCCTAAAT
Organism: Bacillota bacterium; assembly: GCA_023413555.1. Lineage (GTDB taxonomy): Bacteria > Bacillota > Clostridia > Lachnospirales > Lachnospiraceae > KM106-2. Next base: position 50,777 of record JAEZPG010000056.1, read on the forward strand.
GTCCTAATACCACCAGAAAAATAAGAACCAATTTCACATTATCCCATTTTCCCAGGCGTTCCTCTACCCCAGGAAGTCCTTGATTCGAAGTCACTTATCTACACTCCTTTATTCTCTTATTCTTCTTCTTGCATCTTTTCCAGGTATTTAAGGTAGTCTTGTAATTCTTCATCCCAGCTTTCAGAGCCTTCCACACCTCTTTGATTTTCCATCGAATAATGATCCGTTATATAGGATGTCATATAATTCATTAATTTCATACTACCCTTTATATTCATATGATCTATATCATAAAAATCCTTACTAAAGTCTATACTTAGATTCTCATACATATCATTTGTATTGAAATCTATACATGTTTCCCCTTTATTCGCTATAAAATCCTTTACTCCGTTAAGGTCTTTGGCATAATCTGTCCTGAGACTGGCAGGCAAAGAGACAAAAAGCACATTTAGTCTGTTCTTCTCTATATAGGAAAACAAGTCTTCTAATATACTTTTTTGATTTACGTCCAAGATGTCACTTTGCGTCGTGAGTGTAGGCGCATTAATTGGTTTTGTCTGAAACATTCTCTTATCATAATAGACACTTTTATAGGGAGTCCCCTCTCCCGTGAAATCGGATTTTTTCAGCTTACTCCAACGTGAATGATATTGCGGAAATGTCCAATAATATCTAAGTTTGGATACATTATCTCTCTCCTCAAGTAAACTCTTTAGTTTATCTTCATATTCTATTTTATCTGGCATCAATTCTGCCTTCTCTATTGCTTCATTCACCTTCTCAATTTGATAGTCCATAGCCTGTGGATATAATTTCAAGGTTGCTTCTATCATATCAATTTTATTGCTACTCATAGGGATACAGTCTATCACTCTTCGGATATTGATATCATTCATAGCATAGATCTGGTCTTTCCTAAAACAATTGATATCTATGATAAATAATGGATTTTCTTGTGTCTTCCTCACTTCTTCCATCAGGTATTGCACCATAACTGCCGGTTGTAAGCCGGTACTCAAGCAATAGGAGGTCACTCCACTTTTTTTCCAAAGCTCCAAAGAATTCCAACTACTATACATTCTGCTATTCCCAAGAGTAACGATCTGAATAGAATTATTGGGCTCTGCAAAAAAGGAACGATAGGAACCAATAGTTGCTGTGAAGTTGTTTCCAATGGAAAGCACAGAAGATACCTTCCCATATATAATTACAAAAAGTAGTATAAACACTACCACTTTACTAATTATCTTACATTTTTTCATTCTAATCCCACCTAATAATTCATATATGCGAAGGAACTGGCATTATAATTAGATCCATATATGCCTAAAATAAGAATACCAAAAATGATTCCCAGCATAAGTGCATAACGAAATACAATATTTTGTCTCTTGACCATATCTCTTACTGATCCCTTTTCCTGCAGACTACTTATATACAAAAGCAACAGCGAACATAAGGCAAGAAGATGAAACTCCTTTTCTGAAACACCAAGAGTATATAATTTACCATCAAAAAGATTCCACGGACTAAACTGTAGGATAATACGTTTAATGATGACTTTGGTTTGATACAGCATACCAGGACTTGTAAGGAGACGTCCTATAGCAAATAATCCGGCAGTTCTTACCATCTGAAATGCTCTCCAGGAAGCTGCTTCTGTATTGATGCGAAGCTTTTTTGTTATCCATTTCATTTCTGGTTGGAAAGTAACCGAGCACATAATAATAAATCCATAATATAGTCCCCAGGTAATGTAGGTCTTACCGGTTCCATGCCAAAGTCCTGTTAAAAACCATGTAATCACAACTGGGAAAAAGGTTACAGTAATTCTACCTGCTCTGTCACCAAATCTTTTTCTTACCTTTTTTCCTAGCTTTTTCAACCACGAAGAAGTGGATACCGGATAATATACGTAATCCTTAAACCAGCTACCAAGCGATATATGCCATCTTCTCCAGAATTCTGTAATAGACTTAGAGAAAAATGGCCGTTTAAAGTTCAAATCCAGCTCGATTCCAAACATGTCCGAGATTCCTCTGGCTATATCCATACAGCCGGAGAAGTCCATATATATGTAGAGAACATCTAAAATTATTGCTATAAATAGCACAGAGCCTCCCATTCGATTCGGTTGGGCAAATGCAGCTGTCACAAAAATATTGGCCCTGTCTGCTATGACCAGTTTCTTGAAATATCCCCATAGCATAAGCTGAAAGCCTGATAACATTCTTTCCTGATTAAATCTCAATTCCATTTTTAAACGAGAACCCAAACGATTATAGCGTTCAATTGGACCTTGTAGAATATGTGGAAAATAGATAGCATATAAGGCAAAACGAGCATAATTGCTTTCACTGCTATATCTACGCCAATATACATCCAGTAAATATCCCACGGTAGAAAAAGTGTAATACGAGATACCTAATGGAATAATAATGTCGCCTGCTACAAATTCTCCTGAGCCACCTAATGCTACTACCAGTCGATTGACTGGTTCAAGAAAATACTTTAAGAATTTAGAATAACTAAGAATACCTAAAGTGATTACCAAAACAATGATCAACACATTACGATTTTTCTTCTTGTACTGTTGCTTTATTTGCTTCTTCTCATGATCTGTTACACTTTCTTCCCCCAATGCCTGTTCCATCTTAGACCAGTTCTTTGTTATAATCCTTGCTGCTGCGAACACCACAAATGAGGTGACAAAAATAAATGGAAGATACACTATACCAGAAATTATATAAAATACTATACTTATAATTAGTAGCATCTTCCATCTTTGTTTAATAGGACATAAATAGAACGCCAAAAGTGCAACAATTAAGAATATAAGGAACTCAATTGTTGTAAAAATCATTTCTTTTCTCCTATCCTACTGTAATTCTTCAATTAATCTATACATAGCCTGGACACTATTAAAGTTCTCAGGTACCATGGACTCCATAGTTATTTCTATGTCATAGGTATCCTCCAACTCGGAAATGATTTCTGCCAAATCAATAGAGTCAATGAGCCCTTCTGTAAATAAAGCATTTTCTTTTGACCAATTAATATCTTTTTCTACAATTCCCTCTAGTAATCTAATTAATTCTTGCATTTGTTCTCTCCTATTTCAATTCTTTATATAATATTTTTCCTGCTTCATTACGCGGCACCTTTTCAATATAGTAAAGATGCACTGCTTTGGGATTAATACCTGTCTCTTCTTGTATGTACTCTTTCATTTGCTTTAATATAGTATCATCATTTACATACACCCGTAGTCCCGTGTCATCCCCTGTGCTGGCAAAATCCACATCCTGATAACGCCGTTTAATAATAACATCTAAATCATCTAGATTTATCCGATTACCATACAGCTTAAGAAATCGTTTTTTCCTTCCTACAATATAGAAATATCCATCCTCATCCATCTTAGCCATATCACCGGTTATCAGACGTCCACCTAGCTGATCTCCCTTAGCCAAATCTTCTCTTACCTCGGCATAACCCAGTGTCACATTGTCTCCGTAATAAATCAACTCACCTACTTCATTAGGCCTGGTAATCACCTCATCATTAACGCTCAGAAGTTCAAACTTCCCACCTGGAATGACGATTCCCATACTTCCATATCGATGATTTGCCTCTTTAGGAGGCAGATATGCCATCCTAGCCGTAGCCTCAGTCTGACCATACATAACTACAAATTGTTTCTGCATTTCAACAGCATATTGGGCAAACTCCATATGAAGTTCAGGAGATAATTTGCCTCCTGCCTGAGTCATTGTTCTTAAGGCTGGCAATTCAATCCGATTAAACTTAATCCGTTTCAGCATTTCATAAGTATAAGGAACCCCTCCAAAGGAGGTGGCTTCTTCTTCTCTTGCATAATCCCAGAATTGTTTATTCATAATGGTTTTTTCAGTAAATAAAATGGTTGCCCCCACTTGTAAATGAGAGTTTATGATGGACAACCCATATGTATAGTTCATTGGCAAGGTTGTAATTGGGCGCTCAGTTTCATCTAGTTCCAAATAGGTAACTATAGAATCTACATTAGCTTGTATATTCTTATAGCTTTGTCTGACCAGCTTGGGGCTTCCAGTGGAGCCTGATGTCGTTAAAAGTAACGCCAACTGAGGATAAAGTTCCACTTTATCCTCGGCATAGCATTCTATCAACTTATAATCATGGATTCTATAAATCTCTTTCTTTTCTCCATAATAAGTAGAATTAGCTGGCATAAATAAGTAGTTCGGTCGATAGATTTCAATAAGATTATGTAGAAGCTCCTTTGACATATCAGCATCTAGCAAAAGCTGAACACAGTCCGCTCCCAAAATTCCTATGTATGCACAAAGCGAACCTAGCGTGTTGGTACAGAGAGTAAACACTAGCGCTCTTCTATGTAATATTTTCTTTATTTGCTCTTGTATTCTGGCCAGTTCCTCATAGGTTACTTCTTTGCCATTGTCCTGTATAGCCGCCAGTCGCCCTCCATACCGTTCTAAGTTATGATAGTAGCTCATGTTTTTTTCAATCCTCTATTCTATTATGTAATGTAGTTACTTTATATCTCCTTTTGTTTACACCTATTACAGTCAAAGTTAATTATATCACAGTTATTTGTCAAAATGTTGTTAGAAACAAACGATAAGTCTATAATAATAGATTTTCCAACAAATTGAAATGGTTAAGATAGAAATAATTTTAGGAAAACAGAAAAAAAGAGCTGCGCACCGCTGAATTAAATCAGTTATGGCAACAGCTCCTATTATATTACTGCCGGCGACCGGAATCGAACCGGTACGGGAGATTAGTCCCGCAGGATTTTAAGTCCTGTGCGTCTGCCAGTTCCGCCACGCCGGCCTATGGATGGAGAAGGATTCGAACCTTCGAAAGCGTTGCTAACAGATTTACAGTCTGCCCCCTTTGGCCACTCGGGAATCCATCCACATTATCCTGACAAGAAATTATTATAACAGAATTTCCTTAGATTGCAAGTCTTTTTTCTAAGTTTTCTTATTTATTCCAACAATTCAAATGATATCTGCAGTCTTTAGTATAACAGATGAAATTGCAGGTAATGTTAGCTTTAGAATTCCATTTTCTCCATAATAGAGACTAGCTGATAAATCAAATCCCTGCTCTGTGGTCATAATCAAGCGAACCAACCTATGATCATCCAAAACACCCATTTCCCACACAGGAATCTCAATAGTCTTTTCAGCAGAACCACAGTTCAGTGCAATGACAAAACAATCCTTTTTATCAAATCTTCCATAACTAATGTAATGATCACCGCCACACAAAAATAGAATAGAGCCTGTCTTAAGAGCCTCATAGCTTTTATGAATATGAATCAACTCTCTATGAAGGCTAATCAGCTCAGAATCTTCTCGCCCCCATGGATAAGTACGTCGGTTATCTGGATCGGTCCAACCGCAAACTCCTGCCTCATCTCCATAGTACACAGTAGGTGCTCCAGGCCAGGTCATTTGCATTGCCACTGCAATACGCATAATACCTTTATTTATGTTCTGCTCTGCTGCCTCTGGACCCATAGTATTAACTCTTCCAGTCTTTCTGTTTGTACGGGTGAGAAACCTGGAATGATCATGATTGGATAATTCATTCATAGCAACTAACAGCGACTGTGTGTTGAATTTACTCATGAAATGCTGCATAGTCTCAAAAAATATATCTGCATGGCCTAATAAATCGGAGCGAAATTCATCACTGTGTTTTTCCACCCCAGTCAAAAACCAGGTAATAGGTTCCATAAAAGCATCATAATTCATTACCGTATCCCATTCATCCCCCTGTAGCCAAGAAGAGGGATCGCCATAATGCTCTGATAGAATAATTGCCTCTGGATTAGCTTCCTTTACTTTTCTGCGAAAATCCTTCCAGAAACGATGGTTAAACTCATTGGAATGACCTAAGTCAGCTGCCACATCCAACCTCCAACCGTCACAGTTAAAAGGCGGCGAAACCCATTTGACACCAATGTTCATAATATACTCATATAACTTCGCTGATTCCTCATAATTAAGCTTAGGTAGAGTATCATGTCCCCACCAGCCGTCGTATCTCTCATTGTATGGCCATTGATTTTCTCGATAGCGAAAGAAATTATGGTAAGGACTTTTTTCATCGATATAAGCGCCTTTTTCATATCCCGGCTGGTTCTCATAAATTCTCTCATGATCCAGCCATTTGTTAAAGGATCCACAGTGGTTAAATACACCATCCAAAATAATCCTCATACCTCTTTTATGCACTTCTTCCACCAAACGAATAAGTAGTTGATTACTAGCTTCTAGATTAGCCTTATTTGTCACCCTGGTAATATACCTAGTGGCATTCTTATTATTTAAATCTCCTGGTTTTAATAATTCTCCCTCATCCTTTACAATAACACCATAATGAGGGTCTACATAATCGTAGTCCTGTATATCATACTTATGGTTGGATGGGGACACGAAAATAGGATTGAGGTATATGACGTCTACTCCGAGATGATGCAGATAATCCAATTTCTTTATTACTCCCATCAAATCGCCACCATAAAATTCCCGAACTCCCATAGTAGCCGGATATTTATTCCACTCATTAACCTCTACTACTTGCTCTCCGATATAACTATACTCACCAGTTAGAACATCGTTACTTGTATCACCATTAAAAAAACGGTCTACAAAAATCTGATAAAAAACTGCCCCCTTTGCCCAGTCAGGTGTCTTAAAACCTGGATGGATTACAAAATCATATGTTTGATTCAGATCACTCGTAGCACCTTTCTGATTGTAGAAGCATCTGCTCTGACCTGCAACTACCTCAAAATAGTAGATGACCTTCTTATCTGACAACTGTAACGGATACTCATAATAATCAAACAGTTGATCGGAATAAGCTTTTCTCATAATATATCGATTCTGATCGCACACCAAATAAACCGAGTCCACGTTATTGAGAGCCGTCCTAAACCGAATTGTTACTACCTCATAACAATCCGGTTCCATTGGATTGCGAAATAATATAGTCCCATCACTAAATAAAGCTTTTCTGTTAATGATTGAATTTGTACTCTCTACACACATCCGAAGCATCTGCCTCTTTGAAATCTGCGAATAATTATTATTTAAATCCACATTTACACTCCCAACCTAGTGAATGCCTTTTCATTTCACCTTTTGTTAATTAATGTTATTCTATTGTATGTAAATCAAGAACTTATTATCAGCCATGTAATATTTTGACCGATTAAGTACACCTTTTTATTGTATCGTGGTTACCAAATTTGTCAATATCTTATTATATTCTTGCCTTTCCTTCTTTTTTCTCTTTTGACCTTCTCTTTAATCGAAAATACCTGTAAAACAGTTCTATGAATCCGCTTTGCGTGTATTATCGGTTAAGTAAAAAGGACAGCTTCCGACTAGCTGTCCTTTTTGGAGAAGATTTTTTGTTACTTATGGGGTGTAGCAAAAACTAATATAATGTATTGGGGTTTACTTCTATAGTATACCAATAATAATAGCTGAAGTGTGCACAAACTTAACACAATTCAGCTATTATTTTTGTTGAAAATACTCATTTTTATGGTATTATTATCTATTTTACTTCATTAATTAATCAAATTGTCAGATTATAATATTTAATCTACTTTATTTCCAAATTAAAATTAGAATTCCCAAAAAGGCTTTCAAATTCCTCGCGGCCAATTCTTTCTTTCTCAATCAGAAGGTTAGCACATTTATGAAGTATCTCCATATTCTGTGTAAGAATCTCTTTTGCTTTGCTATAGCATGAATCAATAATATTCTTTACTTCTGCATCGATAGAATTGGTTACATCCATGCTATACTGTTTCATATGTCCTAAATCACGACCGATGAATACTTCATCATCATCATTTCCATAGTTAATTAAGCCTACTTTTTCAGAAAAACCATATTTTGTTACCATAGCACGGGCAGAATTAGAAGCTTCTTTAATATCCTGAGAAGCACCTGTAGTAATATCATCAAAAATCAATTCCTCAGCCACACGTCCACCCAGAAGAGTGGTTATATTCTGAAGCATTCTTCCCTTGGTCATAAACATCTCATCCCGTTCAGGTAATGGCATGGTATAACCGGCAGCACCAGATCCTGTAGGAATAACACTTACCGTATAAACAGGACCAATATCAGGAAGTAGGTGGAATAAAATTGCGTGACCAGATTCATGATAAGCGGTAATCTTCTTTTCTTTTTCAGAAATTACTCGACTTTTCTTTTCTGTACCAATCCCCACCTTAATAAAGGATTTCGTGATATCTTCCTGAACAATGTAGCCTCTGTCATCCTTTGCTGCCACAATCGCTGCTTCATTTAATAGATTTTCCAAGTCAGCTCCTGTAAATCCTGCTGTTGTCTGAGCAATTTGTTTTAAATCGACATCTTCTCCCAAAGGTTTTCCTTTGGCATGTACTCCAAGAATTTCTTCTCTACCCTTTATATCCGGACGACCCACTCCAACCTTACGATCAAAACGACCTGGGCGAAGAATAGCGGGATCTAATATATCTACACGATTGGTGGCAGCTAACACGATAATTCCTTCATTCGCACCAAAACCATCCATCTCAACTAACAGTTGGTTCAAGGTCTGCTCACGCTCATCATGGCCTCCACCCATACCGGTACCACGACGTCTTGCTACTGCATCGATTTCATCAATAAAAATAATACATGGTGAATTCTTCTTAGCTTCCTCAAATAAATCTCTTACACGGGAAGCACCGACACCTACAAACATTTCTACAAAGTCCGAACCAGAAATACTGAAAAATGGAACTCCTGCCTCGCCTGCTACTGCTTTGGCAAGGAGTGTTTTACCAGTTCCAGGAGGTCCTACTAATAAAACACCCTTTGGAATTCTGGCTCCTACTGTGATATATTTCTTAGGATTCTTTAAGAAATCTACAATCTCACTAAGTTCCTCTTTTTCCTCATCTAAACCTGCAACCTTTTTAAAGGTTGTTCTTTTATTCTCATCTGTCGACATCTTAGCACGGCTCTTACCAAAGTTCATCACCTTGCTGTTGCCACCGCCACCACTTGCCTGGTTAGTTAAAAACGTAATTAATATAAATACAAGAACTACTACCAACAATAATGGAAGTATATTGGTTAAAAACCAATTAGGTTTATCTACATTATGCACTTGAAGTGCAACAGCTTTAGCATTTACAAGCTTTTCTACCTCATTTACATCCGTCACATAAAAACTCTTGGTAGTATTATTTATGCGAACATCTACTCGACCAGTTGGCATTTCCTCGTTCGGATAGATATCCACACTAGAAACCTTATTATCATTTATATCCTTAACGAAATTCTGATAGCCGTAGCTTGATTTATCAATATTAGTGAAGTTACCCGACAGGTACAACGCAGCTACTACAACTGCAATAATAATGACATAAAAGCCTAGGCCCCTCATTTGTTTCTTCAATTATAGCCCTCCTCTCTTTACCTTACTATTTTATTCATTCTCGACTACTCCGATATAAGGTAAATTTCTATATCGTTGAGCATAATCCAATCCATATCCAACAACAAACGCATCTGGAATTGCAAATCCACAGTAATCAACCTTCACTTCTGTTACACGGCGAGAAGGTTTATCTAATAACGTACATAATTTAAGGCTATTAGGTTTTCTTGTTTTAAGTAATTCCATCAAATGATGTAATGTTCTTCCAGAATCTATAATATCCTCAACTATAAGGACATCTCTATTCTCAATAGGGTCATCCAAATCCTTAATAATTTTGACCCTTCCACTACTTTCAAATTCATCTCCATAACTTGAAACTGACATAAAATCAAAGGTTACAGGAACAGTAATAGACTTTGCCAATTCACAAGTGAAGAAAACTCCACCTTTTAGCACACATATTAAATGCACCTGTTTTCCCTCATAATCCTTGCTAATCTGCTCTGCTAGGGCTTTTATCTTGCTTGATACTTCCTCTTCAGAAATGAGCATTCTGATATTATCTGACATATTAGACCTCCGTTATATTTACCACAAGTATTTTCTTGGATTCACAAGACAGTTTATATCCTTCACTAATACGGCTTCCTGTTATCCAAATTACATGTTCACCATCACAAAGTAATGGGATTTTGTTTCTCTGCTCCTTTGGAGTCTTATCATTAATAAAAATATCCTTCAAAAGTTTTGTTCCACCATTTTTATTAATCTGCATAAAATCTCCGGGTTTTCTAGTTCTTAAGAAAATTGTATTTTTTATTGTATCATAATCAAACCATTTCGTACAACAATTTTTAGGAATCACCAAGTTTTTTTCATACTTCATCAAAGTGAAGTCAATTTTCCATTTAAGCTCCGGTATCACATAGGTTCCAGGTACTTCTATGGCCATGGGAAGGCTTTTGATCGCCTCGCTAGAAGTGAAGATATGTTCCTCCACCATTTTCCCGATTTCCAATCGATCATAGCCACATTTGGCAAGAATGCCATTAGGAAGATTCTGCTGTTTACCTACACCCTTTTCAAGCAGCTCATACACTGACAGAACATGGACTTCCTCGATATCCTTAAGCCTTCCAGCAGCATTGCCAATCATTTGCCTCAATATTCTTTTGATTAAAACTGGTTCTTCCCTCTGCAATGATTCTATATCTACAGAGTATATCCCATTCTCCTTGGTTACAATCTTGTTATAGAGAATATCCGTCTGTTTTTTTAGATATTCCTCCACTTCACTAAGTCTAGTTGCAATTCCTGCAATATGTGACACCGCCTGATTATTTATCTGATTAAGAAGTGGCAGTACCTGAAGACGCACCTTATTTCTTGTGAAATCACTCTCCAGATTGGTAGAATCTGTACAATAACTGATACCTTCTTCCATAAGATATACCTCAATATCTGTTCTGGTAACAGCTAACAGTGGCCTGATATACGGTCCTCTCACTGGGGGAATCCCTACTAATCCCTTAAGTCCAGTACCACGAACCATGTGAAATAAAATAGTCTCTGCCAAATCATTTTTATTATGTGCTATAGCTATTTTATTACAACCTCTTTCATTATATTCACGTTCAAATGCTGCGTATCGTAATATTCGCCCTGCTTCCTCCAGAGAACAGTGATGCTCTTTGCTGTAACCAACCACATCCTCCTTATAAGTGATGCAGGTTATACCAATCTTCTTACAAAAGTCCTCAACATACCTTTGGTCCCTATCTGCCTCTTCTCCACGAAGTCCATGATTTATATGAACAACAAATAAATCAAGTTTATAAGCTCTCTTCAATTTCATCAGTACCTTCAGCAAGCAAATAGAGTCTGCGCCCCCGCTGACTCCAACTACAATTCGATCTCCCATTTGAAGCATATGATGTTGTTGAATAAACTTATCTACTTGACTAAACATATCTTCTCCATATCATTCTATGTTTTATACTCTTATGGTATGTCATAATAAAAGGTGTCTCTCTGTGACAATATATATGTAGACCTTGCTACTCTGTCCTTATATTGGACTGTTCCCACTTTAGACACCTCTTATTCTACAACTATCAACTTAAGAATACAACCCTTATTCCATCATCTCCCTCAGCACTATTTTAAAAGCCTAGTGCATTATTTTTTCCACATTCCAACCACCAGAACAGTCATATCATCTATGGCAACATGTTCATTCTGATCCAGTATTTGCTGCAACAACTCCTCAGCAATCTCCTGTGGATTTTTGATTTTCATCTGGGATATTAACTTAGATAAATACTTTTCTTTATCTGTCCCATTGATGCAATCCAATACCCCATCAGAAACCATAATAATATAATCTCCATCATATAATTTTTTTGATACTTCATCCATATCAACATCATTTAGCACCCCAATAGGCATAGTGGTTGATGTAATGATTTCCACCCAATCCTTTCTCTTTATAAAGGTTGCAGCAGCACCAATCTTAATAAAGTTGCACATCCCTGTATGTAGGTCTATGATGCTCAAATCAATGGTGGAACAAATTTGCTGATCCGCTCGTAACACCAAAACAGAATTAATTAGCTTAATTGCAGTGTCTTCACGAAATCCAGCTTCCATAAACTTCTCCATCAACTCAATTACAGACTTACTTTCCCCACAGGCTTGATCTCCTGCCCCCATACCGTCTGATAACGTTATGATAAACTCTCCACCTGAGAGTGATAAAAAGGAGTAATTGTCTCCTGACACTGTTTCACTGGTTTTAGGGGCCTTGGCTATACCTGTAAGTACTTTAAAATTCGTGTCCTCCACGAAACAAAGCACATCATAGTCTTCCGATACTATATTCTTGGTTCCCTCCATAGGCTTCATCCGCCTATGGAGTACCTCCCCTAAGATGGTGGCCGCCTCCTTTGTAGTAATACACCGGCCATGCTTCGTCCTAAGGGTGAGGAAAAAATCCTGTCTGTGGTTACGTTTTTCTACTACAGATATATGTTTAACATCTAAATGATGGGGTTTCATATAAGCAATAACGTCATCATACTGTTTTTGATCCAAACCAACACTTTCATACAAATCCTTAGAAAAATTCTCAATAATGGAGGCCACCTCCAGATATTGTCCAGCTATCGCTTCTCGGCTCTGGGCCATACGATTGTGCCAGGTCATATTGAGTTTAGCCATTTCCAAACCTCGGTTTGTCTCAAAAATAAATTCATTTAGATTAATACACTGTCTGGCAAAACCAGGAGGAATGTCTCCCTTGCTAATCTTTCCATTCTGCTCTGCTACTGTCAAGATAGAGAATGCTGCCTTATATGTATCATAAAAATTCGTTTGCCAGCAACTATGACAGTTTATACACCGTTTGCAAAGCTTATCTGAAAGCTCATCAAAGATAAAATTGACATCATCCTTACTTAAGGCGCTCTTGGTTTCTGAAATCTGATAAAATGTGGTAGATATAGATTTAAAGGATTCTGCAAATTCCTTGAGCTTACTTTTTGCTGTATCCTGCATCTTTTCCTTAGTCTGTGCATCCTCCCGCAATTCCATGGGTAAGTTTTCCACTGTATAAAGAATGTTTTTGGGTAACAACATAAATACGGCTGTCCCAGATGCCAAAGCTCTTACAGATGTCACCTCTAACAATCTTTTTTCATAAAAATAGCCTAAAATAATATTGGCAAGGAGAAAAGCAACACCATCTCCTATCTTACCAACCTTACGAAAAACTCCTGCTACAATACCAAGAATGCTCATGATACCAATAATTCCAGTTATGGGATGTTCTAGGTAGAGAACTGCCCCACAAGCTGCACCGGTAATGGCGCCTGCCCCAGCACCATATTTATACCCAAGAATTAGAACAAGAAGGTATGCTACTGTTTCTTCTATAGAAAATTCCTGAGTACCCACCTCCGGCACTGCATAGAC
>JAEZPG010000062.1 GCA_023413555.1 Bacillota bacterium
GAAAGAACAGTAAGTATTGGAGGAACTGTTATGCGAGTTCTATTTGCAGAAGATGAACATGATCTTAATCAAATTGTTACTAGAAAGCTTATTTCTGATGGCTACAGTGTGGATAGCTTTCTAAATGGTAGGGAAGCATTGGAGGCACTGGATGTTGCGGACTATGATGTTATTATTCTAGATATTATGATGCCGGGAGCTGATGGGCTTGCAGTACTCAGTGCACTAAGAAAATCGGGCAAAACCACTCCTGTTTTATTTCTTACCGCACGGGATACCATAACGGATAAGGTGAAAGGCTTGGATAGTGGTGCTAACGACTATTTGGTAAAACCATTTTCCTTGGAAGAGCTTATGGCAAGAATTCGTGTCCTTACCAGAAGTTCATTTGGAATGGTACAAAATATCTTAACGGTTGGGAATCTTACTATGGATTGTGGAGCTCACATAGTCAAACGAGGAAATCGGGAAATCGCTCTTTCGTCCAAAGAATATGCGCTATTGGAGTATTTAATGCATAACCAAGGAATTGTATTATCCAGGGAGAAAATAGAGAACCACATCTGGAATTTTGAATATGAAGGCGGTACTAATGTAGTAGATGTATATATCAGATACCTAAGAAAGAAAATTGATAATGGTTATGATACTAAATTAATTCATACTGTAAGAGGAACCGGATATGTTTTACGGGAGGAGACATGAGAAAACTTTCCATACGTTTAAAAATGACTCTTTGGTTTGCCACTGTCTCTATTATTATTGTGGCTGTAACCTATGCCATAGTACTATCTGCAAGCGACACTGTCATGCAGAAAACCATACAAGATAATCTGATTGAAACAGTAGAAAACAATGTAGATGAAGTGGAGTACTATAATTCGATGGAGGAAGCTGAGGATGTTCAGGATGGGGCTCAATATATCGTGTATGGCAGAGGGGTTTTAGAGATAGATGACGATTACTTAGATCAAGTAAATGGGATATCTACTTCCTTATACTTTGAGGATAATTCCTTATTATATGGAGCAAATCCTATTGCAAAGGAGATAGCTCATGTCTCATATATTAACTCAAAGTTGCAGAGGCAAAACATTGGTGGAACTACATGGTATATCTATGACCGCAAGCTGAATGGAAAAGGGTTAGATGGACTGTGGCTCAGAGGGGTGGTATCTTCGGAGCTGGGGACATACCAACTTTCTTCCATTATTCGTACATCCTTGATTCTGATGCCTATTATAATGGCATTTGGAATCCTAGGGGGCTACCTAATTACAGGAAAAACCCTTCGACCAATTAAAAGGATTACAGAGACCGCAGCCCAGATTGGACAGGGAAAGGATCTAAAGAGGCGTATTCATCTAGGTGAAGGAAAGGACGAGGTACATCAGTTGGCATCTACCTTTGATGAGATGTTCGATCGCCTGGACAATTCCTTTGAAGCTGAGCGTCGCTTTACTTCAGATGTTTCACATGAACTTCGTACCCCTATGTCAGTAATAATGGCACAATGTGAATTTTATTTGGAAGAAGACAGAAGTTCAGAGGAGTATCAGGAAGCACTGCAGATAATTAATCGTCAGGGCAGAAAGATGTCCAGGTTGATTGATGACATGCTTACCTTTACAAGACTGGAGCGAAAGGTGGAAAGCTATGCTACGGAACAAATCAACCTTTCTGAATTAGTGGAACTTGTGTGCCAGGATATGTCCTATCTATCGGATAAAAATATATCCCTTCAGTATCAAGTCCAACCTGATATATCTATAAAGGGAAATCATGATCTTCTTACCAGACTCCTCACCAATCTAATCAGTAACGCTTATCGCTATGGTCGGGACAATGGACATATTATGGTTACTTTGATAGAAGATAGCAAGATAAGGCTTGTAGTAGAGGATGATGGGATTGGTATTGCACCGGAAGATTTAGACAAGATTTTTGATCGGTTTTATCAGGTTGATCGGTCACGTTCCAATGTAGGCACTGGATTGGGATTAGCTATGGTACGTGAAATAGCAGAGTTTCATCATGCCGATATTGTTGTAGAAAGTGTGATAGGAAGAGGAAGCAAATTTACATTTTTAAAATAAATTTTATAGTCTCTAATGTTCCTTTAATAATTGACCTATATACTAAGGCTATAAAAGATGAAAGGAGCAAAACACAATGAAAATAAAAAAATTATTTGAAACACCAAAAAAAGCAGTAGTAACCTCCTTATGTTTCATTGCAGCAGTAGGAGTAATCGGAAGTGGCTCTCTGTTTACCGTAGAAGTCATGGCAGAAAATAAGGCAATAGGCAAAGTAGAAGCAGAAAAGATAGCCTTAAAAGATGCAAGTCTTACTGACAGCCAAGTAAGAATGGAACGAACAGAGTTTGAATATGAAAATGGACAATATGTATATGATGTAGAATTCACTACCAATGAAAAGGAATATGACTATTGGATTGACGCATATGAAGGTAGAGTATTGTATAAAGAAGTAGAAGCTGCTGACGACCATCTACAGCCTACAACAAAGCCACAGGTTACAACAGAATCGAAAACTACAACTCAGGAAAAGACAAACGAGAAAGAAACCATAACAGCCAGCGAGGCTAGTTCTGAAGCATTACCTTCCAAGCTAGAAAGTACAGGCACTTATATTGGAGTGGATAAAGCCAAGTCTATCGCTGTGAAACATGCTGGACGTAAACTCTCAGAGGTAAACTTTACAAAGGCGAAGCTTGAGGATGACAATGGAAAAGCAGAATATGAGATAGAGTTTTATTACAATAATACAGAATATGAGTATACAATCGATGCATCTAAAGGAATTATATTAGATGTTGAAACAGAGGAAGAAGACTAGAAGGAATAGGTAAAATATCTCATGATTGAGAACAAGTTCACATCCCGAAATTGTTGTAGAGAACATAAAACAACAATTCCGGGATGTTTTTATTATCCTAGGAATCTAGTTCCTAATTCACGGTTGGATAGTAGATTCTTTCAAACTCCTCAATTGGCATTGGCTTAGCGAATAAAAAGCCCTGTGCAATGTCACAGTTTATAGAGCTCAGAAAATCAGCTTGTTCTTGTGTTTCAACACCCTCTGATACGATGGTCATATGTAAGTCCTGAGCCATACGTACGATATTGGTGATAACGATACGTTCCCGTTCCGTGGATGATCCCTGTTGGAAGAAATCTTTATCTAGCTTCAGCTCATCGAATGGCAAAGTACGAAGCAGATTTAGGGAAGATAAACCAGAGCCGAAATCATCCATACTGATAATAAATCCCATATTGTGAAGTTGGAACAATATGGAGAACATATAACTTGAATTTTCCTGTAGGGCACTTTCTGTTAATTCCAATTCCAGATAGTGAGTTGGAATCTGATATTTGTCTACAATCT
The DNA here is from genome assembly GCA_023413555.1 of Bacillota bacterium. GTDB lineage: Bacteria > Bacillota > Clostridia > Lachnospirales > Lachnospiraceae > KM106-2. Next base: position 3,409 of record JAEZPG010000062.1, read on the forward strand.
CCTTTAATTTCGTAAGGATTTCATTGTTATTCAGATGAAGTCTTGACATGTTGACTGATACAGGATATACCTTTTGATTAGCATTAAGCATTGATCGAATATGCTTACAGGTTTGCTCAAATACATAATAATCTAATTTGATAACAAACTGATTTTCCTCAAATATTGGGATAAAATCATTAGGTGGAATCAAACCTTTCGTTGGATGTTGCCAGCGAACTAAGGCTTCTGCGCCACAAATCTGCCTATTATTTAAATAAAACTTAGGCTGCAAATATACTAAAAAATCATCGTTAGCTAAGGATACTTCCATGATATCTTCAATCTCTCGTTGCTTCACAAGGTCACTTTTCATGGCTTCATTAAAGAAAGCATAACGCGATTTGTGCCGGTTGGTGATACTCTTTCTTGCAATGTTTGCACGATCGATAATAATCGAGAGATTACGAGAATCGCTAATTGGGCATAAACCAATAATAATAGAAACACGGTAGTTTTCACTTTCAGTTCTTGGAATCTGGTTCATTATATCATGGAGCAAACGCATTTTACCCAAAAAGTGTTTTGGGTTATTGTAGTTGAATAACCCAATAAACTTATCTGCAGTTACCCTACCAAAACACTCATCATGATCAGTAATAGAGTTTAGGGCATTGGCGAATTCAATCAATAATCGATCCCCTTCACTATAGCCATACGTATCGTTAAACAGTTTAAATTTATCAATGTCCGCGTAAAATAGGACATAAGCTGTATTTGGGTTGTTGTATATCAAACGGGTAGCGTCCTCAGAAAAAGCCGTCAGATTATTAGCACTAGTAAGAGGATCAATACGTTGTAGTTTATGAGCCTTAGCCTGCGCCCTTATATTAAAAATATATCCACCTAGAATCTTGGTGATTAGAGAAATGGAATCCACCTCTGAATCCGTCCACATCCTCTCACTATCTGTATAGGTAAAGGCAATATATCCAAGTGGTTGGCCATTATTGTTGATGCCACATTCTAAAAATCCCGTAATCTTATATTGTCGTAAGGAATCTGCCAAAGAAGGACTTATTTCCTCAAGTTCTGATATTGAGTTGCTATAATAGATATTATTGTGATTCCTATTATACTGGTCCATTACTTGGATAGCTGTGGCCGGAATTTGGAAGTCTTCAGGTAGATCAATTTCAGAGCTCATACTCCATGTATATGTAAAAATACCGTTAGAATCTTTTTCACTTTTTTCAATAACTGCAATATAACAGAGGTCATAATATGAGCCGATAATACCTAATATCATATTAATTGAGGACTCCATATCTCTGGCATCAAAAAGTATCTCTACTGTATTGGTAATAAGGGAGGAGTCAATAATACTTTGATCCATAGGTTGGTAATTATTTCTCGTTCGTATTTCATCAGAAATCACGTTGTAGTCTGTGTACTCCATATAGGTATTGTTATATAAACTAACATTGTTTGAACCATGATTTTTAGAGTAAGCCAAAGCTGTACTAGCTTTACATAACAGGGTTGATGTTTTGGTGCCGTCAATAGGATAAAGGGAAAGTCCCACGTTTCCACTAATGTGAGTGTTCTCATCCTGCTTTTTAAAAGTCTCCTGAAGAATATTAAGTACGTTCCGCCCCTGTTCAATGGCGTAGGATGCAGAAGAAATATCGGACAGATAGATTAGAAAACAATCGCCACCTACACGAGACAGCACATTACCTTCTGATTTATATTGTTTCGACAGACGGGCGGCTAGCTCTACCAGTAAAGCATCGCCAAATACATAACCGTAAGTATGATTGATTTGTTTAAAATTATCGATATCCATGATGAGGAGAGCGTGGATTCTTGATTCAGACTCTCCAGCTATTAAAGAAGATATCTTTGCTTCTGCTGTTTTTCGGTTATATAGCTTTGTTAAGGAATCCAATTCTCTAGAGGCCTTGATTTGTTCCAAAGTACGTTTTTCAGCATCGATATTGATGCACTGTCCGATTACGAGAATAGGGTGATTATCATTGTCTCGGATCGCAGTGGCTGTGATCTCAAACCATTTATAGCTTCCCGTAATGTCCTTAGCACGGATTTCTGTTGTGCAGCCATCACACCCATCAATTAAATTCCAATAGAATTGATAGAAGGTCTCCAGATCATCTTTAAAAATAAGTTCTGTGTCATTTATAAAATCTTTAAAATGCTCTGTAATAGCCAAAGGTGTCATTATACCTTGATCTGGATCGGATTTTGTTAGGGTATCAGCTTTAATGTTATATTCCCATAGAACGCCATTTGTCAATTCAAAAGCTGTTTCATAACAGGCCCTCTCCAATAAAAGACGATTGGTGTTTTTATTATTCCGCAGGCATATAAAGCAATGCACAACTAATAATATGATGAGTAGCACAGCTACAATACCAATGAGTTGATTACACAATTGACGGGTAGCATTACTGAGAATAGAAATATGGTTTATCGCATCTTCTTCTTGACAAATACTAACAATAAACCAATTGTTTATATTACAAGGGGCGTAATGAAGATAGTATTTTTGCCCGTTTATAAGAATCACCATAATGTTAGATCTATTATTGGCAAAGTCATCTTTAATTGTATTAATTGTAACATTGGATGGAAACTTATAATTCTCAAATGCCTGTTCCAATGTATGGTAAGAGCTCATTGGTGTCAATAACTCTAGGTTTTGTCCTACAATATAGGAATCAAAATCACCCTTTGTAGGTGAAATTAGTATTTGCTTTTGGAAATAGTCCAAAGAGTAGGAGGTATATAACAAGCCAGCTATTTTATTTTCCCTGTAAATAGGAACAGAGAGAAAAAGTCTGACAGCATTATTTTCATGGATAATGGAGATAGTTTGTCCAGCGAGGTAATTATTTAAAAGTACTTTTTCAAAACTAGACAATTTCTCATTATTATATAAGTTAGTCAAGGAACTGGAGTACATAAAATGAGCATTTTCCAGGGATGAGGTGACCTTATAATTAGAAATAAGTTGCTTCAGTGTTTGCTTGTCAGGGGTCTTACCATCTTCGGTCAGTCTTTCACTGATGTATGATAGGTCGTCAGAAATCTGTTGTAAAGATAGTTTTAGATTACTGCTGGCATAATTACAATCCTTGCCTAGAGTTTCCTTTACTTGAGAATCTATAGCCTGTGTTAACTTATTATTATAATAGTTCATGCTTATAAAAATAGCCATCATTGTGACAAAGAAGATAAATATGCTAGCGTGAATAATGGTACTGGATTTAAGTTTAGTCAAGAGAAGTCCTCCTTAGTTCAAAACAGCAATAGTGGTATAATTTGTATCGACATTTTTAATAATAAATTTAGGCTTGCACTTTAATACAACGTATGTTATAGTTGATATAGAACAAATATGAAATCAAAGTAGAAAGAGGGGTCTGATATGAATATAAATAAATTTACTCAAAAATCCATGGAGGCAGTTCAATCATGTGAAAAAATAGCATATGAGTATGGGAATCAAGAGATTACTCAGGAACATTTTCTATATAGCTTGTTGACCATAGAAGATAGCTTGATTAAAAAACTGATCACCAAAATGGGAATTAATGCAGATGCATTTATGCAAACTGTAAAGATAGCCATTGAAAAGAAACCAAAGGTAAGTGGTAGCAGTCAGGTCTATCTTAGTAATGATCTGAATAAAGTTCTAATTTATGCTGAGGACGAGGCAAAAAGAATGGGAGACGAGTATGTCTCCGTGGAACATTTGTTTTTAAGTCTAATGAAGCAACCAGGACGTGACATGAAGGAGTTATTAAAGCAATTTAATATTAATCGAGATAGTTTTCTAAAAGTACTTTCTTCGGTACGTGGCAATCAGAAGATTACCTCTAACAATCCGGAGGACACCTATGATACCCTTACGAAATATGGGTATGATTTGGTAGAAAGGGCACGAGAACAGAAGCTTGATCCAGTCATTGGACGTGACTCAGAAATTCGTGATGTGGTCCGTATCCTTTCCCGAAAAACCAAGAATAATCCGGTACTTATTGGAGAGCCGGGTGTTGGTAAGACTGCTGTTGTAGAGGGACTGGCACAGAGAATCGTTCGTAGAGACGTACCAGAGGCCTTAAAAGATAAGAAGATATTTGCCTTAGATATGGGTGCCTTGGTGGCCGGAGCCAAGTATCGTGGTGAATTTGAAGAACGTCTAAAGGCAGTATTGGAAGAGGTCAAAAATAGTGAAGGGAAGATTATACTCTTTATAGATGAGCTTCATCTGATTGTGGGGGCTGGAAAGACAGACGGAGCCATGGATGCTGGTAATATGTTAAAGCCTATGTTAGCCAGAGGCGAACTGCATTGTATCGGTGCGACCACTCTCAATGAATATCGTCAGTATATTGAAAAGGATGCCGCCCTAGAACGTAGATTCCAACCGGTATTAGTAGATGAACCTACGGTGGAGGATACCATTTCCATCCTAAGAGGACTAAAAGAACGCTATGAAGTCTTTCATGGTGTAAAGATTACAGACTCCGCTTTGGTTTCAGCGGCTACTCTATCTCATCGATATATATCTGATCGTTTCCTTCCGGATAAGGCAATTGATCTAGTGGATGAAGCCTGTGCTCTGATCAAAACCGAACTTGACTCCATGCCAACAGAGCTAGATGATATTGGGCGTCATATTATGCAGCTTGAGATTGAAGAAGCTGCGTTAAAGAAGGAAGACGATCATTTGAGCAAAGAGCGGCTTGCTAACCTTCAGAAGGAGTTAGCAGAGCTTCGTGATGAATTTAATGTGGCTAAGGCCAAATGGGATGCTGAGAAGGCTAGTGTAGAGAAAGTTCAGAAGTTAAAGGAAGAGATGGAAGCTGTTCATAATGAGATTCAACTGGCTCAGAGAGAGTATGATTTGAACCGAGCAGCAGAACTACAATACGGGAAGCTTCCTGCTCTGGAAAAACAGCTTGCATTGGAAGAGGAACGAGTGCGTAAGGAAGAACACACTCTGGTCCATGAAAATGTCAGTGAAGAAGAGATTGCCAGAATCATTTCAAAATGGACCGGAATTCCTGTTGCCAAGCTGACGGAAGGTGAACGGAACAAGACACTTCATCTAGCAGAGGCTTTACACAAACGTGTTATTGGGCAGGACGAAGGAGTGGAGAAGGTCACAGAGGCTATTCTTCGTTCCAAAGCTGGTATCAAGGACCCTATGAAGCCAATTGGTTCTTTCCTATTTCTTGGACCAACCGGTGTAGGTAAAACAGAGTTAGCGAAAGCCTTGGCAGCTAACTTATTTGATGATGAGAACAATATGGTCAGAATTGATATGAGTGAATATATGGAAAAGCATTCTGTCTCCCGTTTGATTGGAGCACCTCCTGGATATGTAGGTTATGAGGAAGGTGGTCAGCTAACTGAGGCAGTTCGTAGAAAGCCTTACTCTGTAGTTCTCTTTGATGAGGTGGAAAAAGCCCATCCAGACGTATTTAACGTGCTTCTTCAGGTATTGGATGATGGTCGTGTCACAGATTCTCAGGGCAGAACCGTAGACTTTAAGAACACCATTTTAATTATGACCTCCAACATAGGTTCTAGCTATCTGTTAGAGGGCATCGAAGCTAGTGGAAGCATTGCAAAGGAAGCAGAGATGATGGTAATGAATGACCTTAGAGCTCATTTTAGGCCGGAATTTCTTAATCGTTTGGATGAGATTATCTTATTTAAACCGTTGTCAAAGGACAATATTACAGGAATAATTGACCTACTTTTGGCGAACCTGAATAAACGATTGGTAGATAAGGAACTTTCTGTGGAGCTAACACCGGCCGCGAAACAGTATGTGGTAGACAGTGCTTATGATCCTGTTTATGGAGCAAGACCATTAAAGAGGTTCCTGACAAAAAATGTAGAAACTTTGACAGCAAGACTGATTCTAAGTGGAGAACTTAGTATGGGAGAGACTGTTGTGATTGATTATGATGGAAGCAAATTGGTATCATCAGTTAAACAAAATGTACAGGTAGTATAGTATTACTGGAATAGGATTGTTATGTAGAGTGTTGCAATCCTATTCCAGTTCCTTCTTATTAAAAAGTATTCTTAAAAAGTATTCTCTTGACAAAGACAAAAGTACTGTGTATACTAGCCTAGTGGCTATTTTAGAGATATTTGAGTTATATATAGATGAATAATCGAATCTTATTTTGTACAAATAGAAAATAAGGAAGATGTCAACTCTTAGTCGAATGGCTAAGGGTTTTTTCATTGATAGGAAAGCCTTCCGAACTTCCTATCAATGAAAAGAGATTTCCTAAAGAACAGGAAGTCAAGGATTGCACTGGGTTGGAGATGAAGTTGCCCCTTGCAAGGCCCCCAGACGGTGAGTTTTGCAAGCAAAACTCTTTGTTCGTGTCTGAGAATTACCACAGAATTTCCAGACAAGAAAAAGGTTTTTCTGCAATTTAAGAATTTGGTTATACTATGTAATAGCCTTAAGAACAGATATTACGCGGGACTTATAGATAGAGCAAATAACATATTATGAAAGGATTATTAAATGGAATCAATTAGATTTGAAGATTTACAAATAGATAATGCCATTTTACGAGCAGTTATGGATATGGGTTTTGAACAGGCTAGTCCTATTCAGGCACAGGCCATTCCGGTTGTATTAGATGGAGGAGACATTATCGGACAAGCACAGACAGGGACAGGTAAAACAGCAGCTTTTGGTATTCCAATGTTACAGAAGGTGAATCCAAAGAACAAGCGCCTGCAAGCTATCGTCTTATGTCCAACCAGAGAGTTGGCTATTCAAGTGTCTGAAGAAATACGCAAGCTTGGTAAATACATGCATGGAGTAAAGGTGCTTCCAGTATATGGAGGACAGGATATTACAAAGCAGATCCGTTCCTTAAAAGCGGGAGCACAGATAGTTGTAGGAACTCCTGGTCGTGTTATGGATCATATGAGAAGAAAGACCGTAAAATTTGAACAGGTCAATATGATTGTTCTGGATGAAGCGGATGAGATGCTTAATATGGGTTTTAGAGAAGATATCGAGACTATTCTTCAGGATATTCCAGAAGAAAGGCAGACTGTATTATTCTCAGCAACTATGCCTAGACCAATTATGGAAATAGCACAAAAGTTTCAGAAAGATTCTAAGATTATCCGTGTGGTTAAGAAGGAACTTACGGTTCCTAAGATTGAGCAGTATTACTATGAAGTTCGACCAAGAAATAAAATGGAAGTACTATCCCGTCTCCTAGATGTATACACGCCAAAGCTTTCTGTAGTCTTCTGTAATACTAAGCGTCAGGTAGAAGAAACGGTAGAAGCTTTAAAAGGAAGGGGCTATTTTGCCGAAGCTCTTCATGGAGATCTTAAGCAGCTGCAACGTGACCGTGTTATGAATGGTTTTCGGACCGGTAAAGTAGACATTCTGGTTGCAACTGATATTGCAGCAAGAGGAATTGACGTAGATGATGTGGAAGCAGTATTTAACTACGACGTACCACAGGATGAAGAATTCTATGTACACAGAATCGGACGAACCGGCCGTGCAGGACGGACTGGTCGTGCCTTTACTCTTGTAGTAGGAAGAGACATCTACAAGCTTAAGGATATTCAACGTTACTGCAAGACTAAGATTGTTGCTCAGCCAATCCCTTCTCTTTCAGATGTGGCTGATATGAAAGCAGAGAAAATCTTAGATCAGGTAAATGAAATCATTGAAAGTGTTGATTTAAATAAAATGATTGAAATCATTGAAAAGAAGGTAAATGAAGAAGAGTATACATCTTTAGAGGTTGCAGCAGCTTTTCTAAAGATGTCCATGGGTGATACCAATGAGCAAATTGATGAAAATCCAAGACAATATAGAGAAGAACGTAAAAATGCGGGTTCTACCAAGGGAATGGTTCGTCTCTTCATTAATATTGGAAAGAATCAGAATGCGCGTCCCGGAGACATTCTTGGTGCGATTGCCGGAGAAACCGGAATGGCGGGAAAATTAATTGGAACCATCGATATGTATGACAAATACACCTTTGTAGATGTGCCAAGAGAGTATGCAGAAGATGTTGTTAACGTTATGAAAAATGCAAAGATCAAAGGCAAAACTATTAACGTTGAGGTAGCCAATAAAAGGTAGTTGCCTAATTTCTGGTCCGACGAACAGAAATCCCCTATAAGGCGAAGCTTCAAGAGACAAGTTGGCAAATTGATTAGGCAGATAATTTTATTTAAATACCCTCATGCAAATTATGTACCGACCCCCAAAAGTTAGACCTAAAAATCTAACGATTGGAGGTCGGTATTTTTATGGCTAAACATAGCTAGGAATTAGGAGAATAAATGTTGTTACATATCGTAACGGAGAAGGAAGTACACAGACTTTAGCGAAGGAGTATGGAAATCCGAATAACAAAGAATATTCTTTTGAAACTAAAGTATCTATAGTAGAGTTGTATTTATCAAGTGAGTTTTTATATCAGAGATTACTGCTCTACAGTGGTTGACAAATAACAGTAGATAGGTTAATATTAATAATAATTCCTGTTTTGAAAGGAGGAAGAACATGAGCACAGCATTGAAATACAGTAGGCAAAGGGAATCAATTAAAAGCTATCTAATGAACACAAAGGCGCACCCTACTGCTGATATGGTGTATCAATTTGTAAGAAAAGAATATCCAAAAGTAAGCCTGGGAACTGTTTACCGGAATTTAAATCTATTGTCTGATTTAGGGGAAATAGTAAAGCTGGACTGTGGGGATGGTTATGATCGCTTTGATGGAAACATCCAACCACATTATCATGTAGTGTGTACCTCCTGTAAGGCAGTGGATGATCTAGAAATGGAATCCATTGATCATATTAATACTATTGCAAACGCTTCCTATTCTGGAATGATACAAGGCCATCATACTACATTCTACGGATTGTGTGAGCATTGTAAGAAAGAGTATAAAGGGAATTAGTTTGAGAGCAAGTCCTATTATCAGAGCAATTTGATAATAGGACTTTTCTTGATAGAAGCGCGTTTGGCGAAGCTGGGCTACATCAGTCTGGCCCCGCCACATTGGATGAAGACCATGGAAAGAGAAGAAACCATAGGGTATTATGTTGTAGATGCTGATATAGAGAAGTTCTTTGACATGGTAAACCAAGACGAACAAATCATTCATCAGAGTAGTAAACTCTTAAAGAGTGAAGAAGAACTGATTAAAGTAATGAACAAAAAATCGTAGGGTGGAGGAATTGTTACTTGAATAGAAATGATTGAATGATGTAAAGATGGAGAAAGAAGTCTAGCAACCTCTGCCTACTCTACAAGTCTTTCGAAGAAATTTTAAAAAGCTATTGACAATTATTCATCATTAAGGTATTATAATAACAGTAATAATTACTATAATTAAAAAGCCATTACTTGTAACATCAATATTAACAAAGCAAATTGTAATTAAATTAAAATTTAAAGGAGATAATAATTATGAAAAAGTATGTATGTAGCGTATGTGGTTATGTTCACGAAGGAGAATTTGCACCAGAACAATGTCCAATCTGTAAGGCACCAGCAGAGAAATTCATTCTTCAATCTGAAGGAAGAGTTTGGGCATGTGAGCATGTTGTAGGTGTTGCTCAGGGTGCTCCTGAAGATATTATGGAAGACTTAAGAGCAAACTTTAACGGTGAATGTATGGAAGTTGGTATGTACCTTGCAATGTCCAGAGTAGCTCATAGAGAAGGATATCCAGAGATTGGTCTTTACTGGGAAAAAGCAGCTCTTGAAGAAGCAGAACATGCTTCTAAGTTTGCAGAGCTTTTAGGTGAAGTTGTAACAGATTCTACTAAGAAGAACTTAGAGATGAGAGTTGAAGCAGAGAATGGTGCAACTGCAGGTAAATTCGATCTAGCAAAGCGTGCGAAAGAACTTAACTTAGACGCTATCCATGATACCGTACATGAGATGGCTAAGGATGAAGCTAGACATGGTAAAGCATTCGAAGGCTTATTAAATAGATACTTTGGTTAATTAGTAATGACTTTCTAAAGAATGGGAAGTCAATAGTGTAGAAAAGCCCAGAACTTTTGTTTCTGGGCTTTTACTGTTGTGAGCCTGGTAACTGCGAATCTGAAGGAAGGTCTGTTCAGAGTATACGACCGGCATTGGAAAAGGGAAAGGTGTATGCATAGAAAAATACTTCACCATCGAATACGTATGCACGGTGCTATGAGAGGACGGCGGTTAGTCACCGCCTCCTGCTCGATTATAGCAAAATATCTGTACTAAATGCAATTACTGCATTTCCTATGATCTGAACTTGCTTTGGGACATTATTATCTATCTGTACCCGAACAGTCATTCCACCATCTCGACGGATAGCTTCACCTTGTCGAATTTTGAATACAAGTTCATTTTTGGTTTCCAGATCTCGACATATTCCATAATGAACCAAGTATATTCCAAGTGGGCCATTCGCATTACCAGTGACAGGATCTTCACTAATCCCGATTGCGGGAGCAAACATTCGCCCATGTACTAGAATTTCCTCCGTTGGATTCAATGTAAAGACATAATAACCATTACATCCAACCTTATTGCTAATAGCTGAAAGTTCTTCCATGTTAGGTTTCAATCCATGAAGCATTTCGGTGTCATTTATTCCAACCATGATCTTAGAATGTCCAGCAGATGCAATACAGACAGGACAATCTTTACGAATATCATGCAAAGAAATACCTATTGCATTTGCAATTTCTTTAGTGATCTCAGTAGAAAATGGAGAACCGACTTCAGGTGTACCCTGTGTCATGATAATTGAAAAATCGTCCTCTTCTTTGATGATATCCACTGGTAAGATACCGGCTTTTGTTTTCTGCAAAACTGTTCCGGATGTTACACTTCCTTCGATAGCCCGTACATAGTGTGCTGCAATTGTGGCGTGTCCACAAAGAGGAACCTCAGTGGTAGGAGTAAAAAATCTCACTTCAACATCATAATCTTTTGATTTAGATTGAAAGAGAAAAGCAGTTTCAGAATTATTTAATTCTCTTGCAATGCGTTGCATTTGTTCTTCGGTTAATCCATCCGCATTAGGAACAACACCTGCAGGATTTCCATGGAATTTGCTTCTTGTAAAGGAATCTACTTGGTATATTTTGTAGTTTTTAATATAATCATCCCCCTATATACTCACCTTATATAAATCCTAGGTAATGACCATTCAGATAACAGATTACCCTTGCAATCCTCTGGCCTGCCTGTCCATATCCTCGATGACAATATCATAAATCTCACCAATAGAAGAGCAGTACTCTAACACTTTCCAAGGCTCATTGGTGTGAAAATGAATCTTAATAAGTTCCTCATCTCCAACTGCCAGTAAGCAATCACCCTTAAAATTCTCAGTAAAATAGTCGTTTATGATATCCTCATCCAGATTTTTGCCTTCAATTAAAAGCTGCGTATCGTATCTAAATTCTAGCATTGAGTCAGTCCTTTCTTTCATTGTTCCAAAGATATTATAGCATGAGCTATGTATCTATTATAATACTTTTTTTAAGTATGGGATACGATTAAAAACATATTTTGATAGCAAAAAGCACAGAGGTATTCCTATTATAGAAGCAATTAGAAACTTTAATAATGGGTACAAAGATATGTTATAAATGAACAAGGAGATAGCTACTATAATTGGAGTGTGAAATACATATACGCTGAAAGACTCCTATCAGACCAATGGACATAGCAATGCGTATAAAAGATTCCCACAATGCATATGCGGCTGTTTGCCACGTTAGGGCATCTTATTATTTGTGTACATAGTTTCTCCTCCTGATAATTGTTCTTTCTATACTACCCTAGTAGTAAAAGGTATTCAAATATGTCTGTAAAGAGTCTGCTAATTTGCCTACATGAAGCCCGTCTACAAAGGAGTGATGAGCCTGAATGGAAAATGGAAGAAGAACTCGTCCATCCTTTTCATAGAACTTTCCCCAGTCGAACATAGGGGTGGCACAATCCTTTTTACCCGAATTGGTATGTGATATATGGGTGTAGCGAATCCATGGTATAGGAGAGAATTGAAAGACATCATTGCCCAATGGTCCTGTAAAATAAGCCACCTGTTCCTTGGAAATCTTCTCTGCAAGAGCCACATATTCCTCCATAGTATCCTTCATCTTTACAGTTACCACTTTAAATAATTCTGTTTCTGGGTTCAGGTAAGTGAAAGCAGTCTGTATCTGATTGTATAGTACAACATTTCCATCTACAAAACGATAACGAAATTCCTCAATCTCATTGGCACATTTGGTTACAGCATAGACCATGGCCATAGTAAAGGAATAGTGTTTTTCCTTTACCAACCTTAAGAAATGGGTAATATCAAGTTCTAAGGTAACACAAAAGGCAGGCTCTATATAATCTCTAAAGATTTGACAGTGCATGGCTCTTTTCCAAGTCTTTTGATCTATTATTTTGTAGTTTAAAGACATAATTCCTACCTCCATTATTCCATTGCAATACGGAATCGGCATCCCTTAAAGTATCGTTCTTCTCTACGAATCCCTTCTATAATGCTATTATTTGTTCTTTTCTGACACTACCATCAGCTGTATGGAATTACTGGATACAGATGCACCATAATAATCTGAATAGGTATGTAATACATGCATTCTTCTTTTACTCATTATGCTTTCCAACTCCTGTAGGTTGTATAGTCTAGTTGGACACCCCTTCTCAAAGACAGGCTTAGATAAAGGAGAATTGTACAAAATATCAAGTTGCCCATACATCATAATGCGGGCCTCCTTGTCCCATTCGAATTTGGAAAGGGTAAGTCCTTTTTCCCCGGCATCCCATAGTTGACAAGGGAAATGCGTATCAGCATAATCCGCGTTCACAACATCCATCAGGTGCTTTCCACCAGACTTAAGAGCTTTTGCTACAGCATCGAAGATCTTCAAATTTTCTGAATCACTTTCCAAGTAGCCAATGGCACCATCTGCCAGATTCAAGACAACATCAAACTCATTTTTAAAAGGAATATCTCGGATATCAGAGTGGAAAAACTCGGCTGAAAGACTATTACGTTTGGCTTCCATTTTGGCATCCTCAATATAATCCTTTGTAATGTCAACTCCAACCACCTTGTAACCTCTGCGTGAGAGTTCCAGGGAGTGTCGACCAAATCCACATGCTAAGTCTAAAATTCTTTCTCCGCCTTGTAAGCCAAGAGCTTTAATGATAAAATCTACTTGATTTGTAGTATTCTCTACCCAGGGCTGGGTTTTAATATCCAAACTCCATATCGTTTGATACCAATTACTTCCGATAGACTGCATATTAAGATCTCCTTTCTCAATGTTTCTATCTAGTAAAATAAGTATAATAAAAGAAAATTATATATTAGCTGGAGGATAAATGTATGAATTTAATTGGAAGGAACAGGTTATTTACATTATAATCATTCTCCAATTAATCCTGAAAGTGGGAGAGAAGAGAATATCTATGTGGTAACGCTGAACAAATATACTACCTAAGCGAACCTGTTACAATTCTCTACCAACGTTTTCATTTCACATTCTAACATTCTGTAGAATTTGGCTATATGAATGCCATCTATCAAGGCATGATGGCATAGTAAGGAGACAGGTAGTAGCATCCGATCCCCATCTAAGTAGTATTTTCCCCAAGTAATTCTTGGATTGCTATCTGCTGGAGCTGGAACAGGTTGTATCAAGCTCGTGTAGGTGATCCAGGGTAATGAAGAAACAAATATTTTGTCAAGAATGTCGGATGCTTTTTCTTCGATAGAATTCAACTGCTTTGCCTTGTCCTGTTCTTGAATCCCATAGTCTAGATATTCCTCAAACGACATATCACTGCTAAGGGTACAATAGCAGTATGTCTCATCATCCATGGCCACGGTGTGGGAAGTTCGGCACCAAGTAAATTCTATAATATTGTCATTATCGATTCTCTGCCGAAATTCAGCGATACCATTAGCCGCCCTTGAAGCACAATAACAAAAAGTAAGGAAGAAGGGGAGCTTTTTTGCTTTGACTAATTTCAGCAAATGCGTAATATCTATATTTACTGTTGTCCCAACGTATGGAAATGATAACTTCTTAAAATACTCAAAATGGTTCTTTCTTTTATATGTATGCATATCTAAGTATTTATAATTCATAAGGGTTCCCTCCTATACACTATTAGCGCTAACATACAAATAATAGTAATAATAGTAATAATATGTACTATTATACATAAATTACATATTAAGCACAATCTTAAGTTTTTGGTTTAACCCCAAAGCCTTAAAAAAGAGCAAAAAAGGGGAAATGGCATGTGTTGCTATACCATTTCCCCTAGTTATACTTTATAGAATTCAATTATTAGTAATCTGCCTACAAGTTACACCCTTAGAATTTAGGATTAACAGATTTCTTTACATAAGTAGTGTGTAATATGTCATGTGCCTTGTGACTTCCTGGTTCATCGAGATATTCTTTATATAAAGCCTGGATATCTGGATTCTCATGGCTCTTACGAAGAGTGTTATTAGCATCAAGATCATATAAAACCTTAGCTCTTAATGCACGAACATCTTCGAAGTTACGAACACTTGCAGGAATTTGAGGCTGTCCACCACCATTTACGCAACCGCCTGGGCAACCCATAATCTCAATAAAGTGATATTCTGCTTCACCATTCTTTACCTTCTCAAGTAAATCATGAGCATTCTTTAAGCCAGATGCAACGGCAACCTTAACAGTCATACCAGCAACATCATAAGAAGCTTCTTTGATACCTTCTACTCCACGAACTGCGGTAAAGTCAACAGGAGAATCATTGTTCTCACCAGTTAATTTCCATACAGCAGTACGAAGAGCTGCTTCCATAACACCACCAGTAGCACCGAAGATAACAGCTGCACCAGTACCAGATCCAAGTGGATGATCAAATTCTTCATCAGGAAGAGTAGTGAACTTGATACCAGCACGCTTAATCATACGAGCAAGCTCTCTTGTTGTAAGAGCGATATCTACGTCTGGAACACCAGCAGCATTCTCATCATCACGGCCAATTTCAAACTTCTTAGCTGTACATGGCATAACACTTACCATTACAATCTTAGCTGGGTCAATGCCTAGTTTCTCAGCCAAATAAGTCTTAGCAACAGCACCAAACATCTGCTGTGGAGACTTACAGGAAGAAAGGTTCTCAGTCATATCTGGGAAGTAGTGTTCGCAGTAGCTTACCCATCCTGGGGAACAGGAAGTAATCATTGGTAATACACCACCATTTTGAACACGATCTATAAATTCATGAGCTTCTTCCATGATAGTTAAATCTGCGGAGAAGTTAGTATCAAATACCCTATCAAAGCCTAGGCGACGAAGAGCTGCAGCCATCTTGCCCTGTACATCAGTTCCGATTGGATAACCGAATTCTTCACCAAGAGCGGAACGAACAGCAGGAGCTGTCTGAACAAATACAACTTTCTCAGGATCAGCGATTGCAGCAAATACTTCTTCTGTATAGTCTTTTTCATAGATTGCACCAACTGGACATACTGCGATACATTGACCACAGGATACACAGCTGGTTTCACCAAGACCCATTTCAAAGGCAGAGCCAATGTTGGTCTTAAATCCACGCTCATTTGCACCAATTACACCGATATTCTGAGTCTTTGCACAAGCTGCAACGCATCTTCTACAAAGGATACATTTACTGTTATCACGTACCATATGAGCAGCAGAGGTATCAGGCTTAGAAGTTGTAACAGAACCATGGTATAGGTTTACATCATCTACATTCAGGTCTTTACAAAGCTGCTGAAGTTCACAATCTCCACTACGTACGCATGATAAACAGGATTTATTGTGATTGGACAGGATCAACTGAAGAGTTTTCTTTCTGGAATCTAATACCTTAGGGGTATTGGTCCAGACTTCCATGCCATCATTTACTGGGTATACACAAGAAGCAACAAGGCTTTTTGCGCCTTTTACTTCTACCACACAGATACGGCAGGCACCGATTTCATTGATTTCTCTCAAATAGCATAAGGTAGGAATATCAATATGTGCGATGCGGGCAGCTTCTAAAATGGTAGAACCTTTTGGTGCCACAACTTCGACACCATTTATTTTTAAAGTTACTGTCTCCATTATTAACCTCCTTTAAATTGTCGTTCTTTCTATTACTTCTTCACGATAGCGCCAAATTTACATTTTTGCATACAAACGCCACACTTGATACATTTGCTCTTATCAATAACATGTGGGTTCTTAACAGAACCAGTGATTGCACTAACTGGACAATTTCTTGAACATAAGGTACAACCAACGCATTTGTCTGGAAGAATCTCGTAGCTAAGAAGTGCCTTACAAGCACCAGCTGGACATTTCTTATCTACTACATGGGCAACATATTCGTCTCTAAAGTATTTTAATGTAGAAAGAACAGGATTAGGAGCAGTCTGACCTAAACCACAAAGTGAATTGTCTTTTATGTAATAGCAAAGCTCTTCCAATTTATCCAAATCCTCTAAAGTACCTTGGCCCTTTGTAATCTTGTCAAGGGTTTCATACAGACGCTTCGTACCGATACGACAAGGAGTACATTTACCACAGGATTCTTCTACGGTAAACTCAAGGAAGAATTTTGCAATATCAACCATACAGTCATCCTCATCCAATACGATTAAACCGCCAGATCCCATCATGGAACCAATGCCAATTAAGTTATCGTAATCGATAGGAATATCAAAATGCTCTGTAGGGATACATCCACCGGATGGTCCACCAGTCTGAGCTGCTTTAAATTTCTTTCCGTTAGGAATTCCACCACCAATCTCTTCTACAACTTCACGAAGAGTAGTACCCATAGGGATTTCTACAAGACCGGTGTTATTAATCTTACCACCAAGAGCGAATACCTTAGTTCCTTTGGACTTCTCTGTACCCATGGAAGCAAACCATTCTGCACCATGTAAGATAATCTGAGGAATGTTGGCATAAGTTTCAACGTTGTTTAAGATAGTAGGCTTCTGGAACAGACCCTTTACTGCAGGGAAAGGAGGTCTTGGACGAGGCTCACCACGATTACCTTCAATAGAAGTCATCAGTGCAGTCTCCTCACCACAAACGAAAGCTCCAGCACCTAGTCTTAATTCGATGTCAAAATTAAAGCCGCTTCCGAAGATGTTTTTACCAAGTAAACCATATTCTCTTGCTTGTTTAATTGCAATCTCAAGACGTGCAACAGCAATTGGATACTCCGCACGAACGTAGATATAACCTTGGTCAGCACCAATGGTATAACCTGCAATTGCCATAGCCTCTAGTACTACGTGTGGATCACCTTCTAATACAGAACGGTCCATAAATGCACCTGGGTCACCCTCGTCTGCGTTACAGCAAACATATTTTTGATCAGCATCATTAGCCTTAGCAAATTTCCACTTTAATCCTGTTGGGAAACCACCGCCTCCACGGCCACGTAAACCACTGTCTAATAATGTCTGGATGACATCATCTGGTGTCATGGTAGTAAGAACTTTACCAAGAGCTTCATATCCATGGGTTCCTATGTATTCATCGATACATTCTGGGTTAATAACACCACAGTTACGTAATGCAATACGATGTTGTTTCTTATAGAAATCTGTCTCAGCAAGGGATGTTATCTCACCTTCTGAAGTAACTGTTTCATTGTAAAGAAGACGTTTCACAATACGTCCTTTTAACAAATGTTCCGTAACGATTTCTGGGATATCCTCAAGCTTTACCATGGAATAGAAGGCTGCTTCAGGATAAACGATCATAATTGGTCCTAAGGCACAAAGACCATGACAACCGGTTTGTACAACAGAAACCTCATCTTTAAGGCCCTGTTTCTCTATTTCAGCTTGTAATGTTTTGATGATTTCAACACTTCCAGAGGAAGTACATCCGGTACCACCACAAACTAATACGTGTGAACGATACATGCTTTATCCTCCTTCGGTTATTTTGAAATCGCGGAGATTGTGTAGTCTGTAATAATCTGTCCGCGAATGAGATGTTGTTCAACTACTTCAAGTGCTTTTTCTGGGGTCATTTTTATGTAGGTAACTTTCTCTTTACCTGGTTCCATAATTTCTACAATTGGTTCATATTGACATAATCCAATACATCCTGTCTGAGTAACAGTAACATGGTCTAAGTTCTTAGATAAAACAGCCTCAGAAAGTGTGTTAAGAACAGGTCTTGCACCACTTGCAATACCGCAAGTAGCCATACCAACAACAACTCTGGTCTGTGTTTCTCCTTCAGATCTCAGTCCTACTTGACCCTGCATTTTCTCACGGATGGCTCTAAGCTCTTCTAAAGATTTCATAGAAAATACCTCCTAATTCAATATAAAAGCGTTGTTCAAGTTGGGGACCTTCTAATAAACGATAAGGTCACCATCGACTTCTTTCTTATTTTCTTCTAAATATTCTTTGATATAAGACGAAATTTCTCTCGCATTAAATGGAATGTCTCCAATGATTTCTCGGAATTCCCTTGTGTCTAGTATAAATTCACTTTCATCAACACGATAAGAATAGACAAAATCTATATTTAAATTCAATGTTATTAGAGTATGTATGGTACTTGTGATGTCACCCAAAGGCATTCTATCGATACTAGAATAGCCAAAAGTAGCAAGTACACTAGTTCCTTTTCCAAGAGTAGACGTGATGGAGAAGCTTCCGCCAGAGGCTTCAGCAACCAACTTGAAAAATGGAACTCCTAGGCCGACTTTTCTGGTTGTTCGTGTGGTGAAGAAAGGGTCTTCTACCTGATGTAACTGTTTAGGTGTCATTCCTTTTCCATTGTCTTCAATCAGAATTGTCATAATGTCTCTTTTAGTATCGATTGTTATTTTTATCACAATCAAAGATGCATCAGCCCGTACCGAGTTATTTGCCACATCTAATACATTAAGAGAAAGTTCTGTCATCATTATTCTGTATATTTAGCGAGAATACCATCAATCTCATTAACAGTTAAACGACCATATACATCATCATTTACAGTCATAACTGGCGCTAATCCACATGCACCGATACAACGGCATGCATCTAATGAAAACTTACCATCTGGTGTACATTCGCCACCTTTGATTCCAAGTTTCTCCATTAATTTGTCGTAGATATCACCAGAACCCTTTACATAACAAGCAGTACCAAGACAAACAGAAATTTGGTATTTGCCCTTAGGGTTAAGAGAGAACTGTGAATAAAATGTTACAACTCCATAGATTTTTTCCAATGGAATGTCCATTTCGTTAGAAATCATGGTTTGAACCTCGATTGGAAGATAGCCATAGATTCCCTGTGCTTTTTGAAGAATAGGCATAAGAGCTCCTTTGTCATCTTTATGCTCAGCAATGACTTTTAAAAGTTCTGCTTCTTGTTCTTTTGTTCCAGCAAAAGGAATCGTGCTCGTTTTAGAACCCATTTTCTTTACCTCCTTGATATATTTATATTACAGCTAAAAGGGATTATTTTTAGCTGTAGTTAAACGTAAAGCCCATACACGCAAGATAATTATATCATATAATTGATAATAAATCTACAAATATACTTGTGTACTAAAAAAAGTACAGTAGCATTTTATATAAAAATAATGACGAATATTTGTGCAAAGTCGTCAATTTGCAATTTAAAGATGGGTAACTATGGGAATGAATTCTACCTTGTATTGAAAATAGCCAAGGATAATGCTATACTTTTGGTAGAAACCAGATATTAGAAATAACAAAATCATATTATTTTTATTAGTGTAGTATCAGGGAATATGTAGCTGGTATTTATCATATAAGGAGGATAAAGAATGACAGTTAGAGATATTAGAGACATTCTAGGAGCAAGGGTAATAAGCGGTGAGGATTTTATGGATAAGGAAGTACATACCGCCTGTGGATCTGATATGATGAGCGATGTATTGGCTTTTGTAAAGGATCAGTCTGTATTATTGACTGGCCTGTGTAATGCACAAGTAATACGGACAGCAGAGATGATGGATATCGTTTGCATCGTTTTTGTACGAGGCAAGAATCCAGATGATAACATGATTGAACTGGCTAATGACTGTGGAATTGTACTATTATCTACAGGCCATCGTATGTTTTCAGCTTGCGGAATGCTTTATGAAAAGGGACTGCATGGAGGGACATCATATGAGCGACATGATTAAGTTGAACTACGAGATATCCTCCGAGGACTTTACCAGAGCTGGAGAAGCTTCTAGTGATGTAAAATCCAAATTAAAGCAGATGGGATTCTCACCTGATGTAGTAAGAAGAGTAGCAATCGCTATGTATGAAGGTGAGATTAACATGGTGATTCATGCCAATGGTGGAACCATTGAGGTAGGAATCACCCCAAAAGAGATTCAGATGGTGCTAAAAGACAGGGGACCTGGCATTCCTAACGTGGATCTTGCCATGCAGGCAGGCTACTCTACAGCACCGGACAATATTCGAACCTTAGGATTTGGTGCAGGAATGGGACTTCCCAACATGAAGAAATATTCCAATGATATGGCAATAGAGACAGAATTGGGTGTCGGTACAACCGTTACCATGAAGGTATATGCTGGCAACTAAGCACAAATGAAGAAGATGACAGCATGTTCAGCTGAAAGGAGAGAAGAAAAGGAATGGATAAGTTTTATACGTCAGTTCGTCTTGATCAGGACAAATGTATGGGGTGCATTAACTGTATTAAACGTTGTCCCACACAAGCGATTCGCGTACGTAACGGAAAAGCGGCCATCACAAGGGAATTCTGTATTGACTGTGGAGAGTGTATCCGCATATGCCCACATCATGCAAAGAAGGCCTATTATGACAGTATAGATGTCCTTAATAATTATGAGTATACGGTAGCCCTACCAGCCCCTTCCCTCTATGCACAATTCAATAATCTAGAAGATGTTAACATTGTCTTGACCGCATTAAAGAAGATGGGCTTTAACGACGTGTATGAGGTAAGCGGAGCAGCAGAGTTAGTTTCTCAGATGTCCAGAAAATATGTGGAAGAGCATAAGGAGCAGTGGCCAATCATCAGTACAGCCTGCCCTTCTGTAGTGAGGCTAATCCGTGTCAGATTTCCTAATCTAATAGAACATTTACTCCCAATTTGTGCGCCGGTAGATCTGGCGGCTTCCTTAGCTAGAAAAAAGGCAATGGAAAAGACAGGTCTGCCAAAAGAAAAAATAGGTATCATCTTCATTTCACCTTGTCCAGCAAAAGTAACAGCCATGTATTCACCTTTGGGTATAGAGAAAAGCGAGTTAGATGCTGTTCTTGCCATTAAAGAGGTCTATCCTTCATTGGTTCACTACATGAAAGAAAGCATAGATGATGTAGAAGAACTCTCTATCTCTGGAAAGATTGGTATCTCCTGGGGCAGCTCAGGTGGAGAAGCCGGAGGGCTCCTAACAGACAGTTATCTGGCAGCAGATGGGATTGAAAATGTAATTCGTGTCTTAGAGGATATGGAGGATCAGAAATTCGGTAATCTGGAGTTTATTGAACTGAATGCTTGTAATGGTGGCTGTGTAGGTGGTGTGCTTACGGTGGAAAATCCGTTTGTGGCAAAGGTGAAGCTAAAGAGACTTCGTAAATACATGCCAGTGGCCTGTGCAAGACTTAATACTCCAGCTCCTAAAAATGCCTTCTGGAGTACTGATGTTCAATATGAACCAGTATTTAAACTTGGGGAGAATGTAGAAGATAGTATAGCGAATGTTGCAAAGGTAGAGGAATTGGTTAAGAAATTCCCAGGCCTTGACTGTGGGTCCTGTGGTGCCCCTACCTGCCGTGCTTTGGCAGAAGATGTTGTTCGTGGTGTAGCCAAAGAGAAGGACTGTATCCACATTTTAAAAGAATACATACACCATCTATCCGATGAATTCAGTAAGTTAGATGACCAATAGGAGGAATTACCATGACTGTATCAGAGCTTCTCAAACTAGATTTATTTAAGGTGATCAATGAAGAGGGAGATACTGAGAAAACCATTACAGGCCCATATTGCTGTGATTTACTTAGCATTGCAATGAGTAAATCTCCGGCCGGAGCTGCATGGATAACCGTAATGGGCAACATCAATACACTGGCTGTGGCATCGTTGACAGAGGCGGCAGTAGTGATTCTGGCAGAGGGAATTGTCCTAAACGAGGTACTTATTACAAAGGCAAAGGAGCAAGGGATCATTGTTCTTGCAACCAACCAGCCTATTTATGAGACCGCTCGCCAGATTGATGAGATTATACATGCATAAGTTAGCCTATGATTTGCATCTCCATTCCTGCCTCTCTCCTTGTGGAGATGAGGATATGACCCCGGCTAATATCGTAGGAATGGCAGTGATAAAAGGTCTTGATCTCATTGCCGTGACAGACCATAACACTTGCCGTAATTGCCAGCCTGTTCTTCACTGGGCAGAGTATTATGGAATTCTTGCAGTGCCCGGCATGGAGTTGACCACAGAAGAAGAGGTCCATGTGGTCTGCCTTTTTCCTTCTTTGGAGAAAGCACTAGAGTTTGATTCTCTTGTATATAGTAAATTAAATCTATTTCCTAATAAGGAATCTATCTTTGGTCCGCAACTTCTGTGTGACGAAGAAGACCAAGTCATTGGGCATGAGCCCAACCTGTTAATCCAAAGTACCAGAATCTCCTTTGATCAGGTGCAGCCTTTGGTAGAGCAGTATGGTGGTGTTATGATACCAGCTCATATTGACAAGAATAGTCATAGCCTTCTCTATAACCTTGGTTTTGTCCCAGTAGACAGCCGTTTTACTGCAGTAGAGATTAAGGAGGAAACTAAGGTAGAAGAGCTCAAAGAGCAGAATCCTTATTTAAAGGGATGCAGAATTCTTCATGATTCGGACGCACATTATCTCAAGGATATCCATGAACCAAAGTTCTATCTGGAGGTGGAGGAACGGACAGCGGCAGCAGTGGTGAAGGCATTAAAGGAGAATGTAATATAGTATAATATCTCTCTAAGAAAGTATAAATGAAAACAATACGTCAATAATGAAGAGGGTGCAGCAAATAGGATATGCTACACCCTCTAACTAGGTAACCTAACATATGCCAAGTCCCTGTGATCCCCCATCAAAGATTACTTATCCTCATATAAAACTAGTTTTTACTTAGTTTCGCCATAAGATTAATAAGCGATATTACAACCTGCGTGAAGTTTCATATATAGCACTTCTATTTCGACAAAGAAATCTATACACCAAATTCTAGCACAAAGGTGGCACCTCCCGAAGGTGTATCCTCTATGGTCAACGTACCATTATGTAACTCCACCAACTGCTTGGCGATACTTAATCCCAAACCAAAATGCTCCTTGTCTCGTCTGGCCTCGTCTACCCGGTAGAACCGCTCAAATACCTTTGCCTTTTCCTCGTCAGAGATTCCAAGGCCATGATCAATCACCTTCAGCTTTAGGTAGTTCTTCCAAATGCTTCCCTCTATGAAGATGGGTTTGTTGGCCGGGGAATAAGTGATGGCATTGTCTATAAGTATAGACAGAATTTGCTTCATTCGCTCATAATCCCCCGTTATTTTAGGCATCTCTTCTTCCGGCAGATGCATCTCAATCTTAATTCCTTTGGTCGCAGCTACAGGTTGGAAAGCGTCGTAGATCTCCAATAGAAGGGAATCACAATCCATCACTTCCTTCTGACAAATGTAGTTCTGTGCATCCATATTAGATAAGGCCAACAAATCAGATACCAAGCGACTCATTCTTACGCATTCATGCTCAATAGTACTGCGATACAAGGAGTCCTCCTCACTCTTGCAATGACTGTTATTGGCTCTTATTACAGTGAGAGGAGATCGAAGCTCATGGGAAGCAGCCGCAATAAATTGATTTTG
The DNA here is from genome assembly GCA_023413555.1 of Bacillota bacterium. Classification (GTDB taxonomy): domain Bacteria; phylum Bacillota; class Clostridia; order Lachnospirales; family Lachnospiraceae; genus KM106-2. The sequence goes on from JAEZPG010000062.1 coordinate 27,370, forward strand.
CTGCTCCTGTGAATGTCGAACCGGAAGCAAAGCCTTAGCAATAAGAAAATGACTAAGCAGACAAATACTGACAAAACCGATAATGCAGATAGTAAAATAAAAAATCAGTTCAGGTGTGGTGATTAAAGGCGGTTTTTGTTGAAAAAGATACAGTCCACGATACCCATTCTCGTGATATAAAATGGCAGCAGAACCATAGAAAATTGTCCCGTCCCCACTGGTCACCGTATGCACGCCTATATTGCTTACCTTCGTAAACAAAGGAATAGTCGTTAAGGAAATGTCCTCTTTTGCAGCATATTTTTGTAGCTGTTTCATCAGTGTAAGATGCTTCTTGCCACTATATGTGGAAGGTAGATTGCCGTTGTCATCAATGATTACAATCAAGTGGTTTTCCTGTTGAATCGAAGAAAGCCAGGAGGAAGAAATAACATCATCGGTTTGTAGCTTACTCATAATGGTATAAAACAGCGAATTGAAATTATTCTTGCTCTTGAGATCTACTTGTCTGATGTTATACAGAACCACGAAGACTAGAAGGAGTAAGAACAGGCAACTGGTAAATAACACAAAGATTCGATTTAATTTTTTATATAAGCTATTGATCATGGGATATCCTTTCCAGACGATACCCCATCCCGTAAACCGTACTGATGACTATGGGTGCTTTAAGAGTTTTCAGACGTCGCCTAATAAAATAGATATAGTTATCCAAATTCCCATCGGTTATATCAGCATCACTTCCCCAGACACGGGAGATGATTCGCTCTCGTCCTAATGTAATATTCGGATGGAGAAGAAAATACTCCATTAGATGAATCTCTTTTTTGGAAAGCGTCACTGCATTATTTTCAAAAGTAAGAAAGCCAGAAGCAAGATTTAAGGATACTCCAAAGGTGCAGCAGCTTCCTGCTGTCTGTGTCTCTCTTGGTCGCCTTAACAGGGCACGAGTCCTAGCTAACAGCTCCTTCATGTCAAATGGCTTAATCAAATAGTCGTCTGCACCTGCATCCAATCCTGTAATTTTATCATTTAGACCGTCCATGGCAGTCACCATCAAAATAGGAGACTTTACACCCTTTTGTTGTAATTCCTTCATTACTTGGATCCCATTTTTGGAGGGAAGCATTCGATCCAATACTATCAAATCATAGGAATATGTAGTGGCAAAGGAGACAGCATCTGCGCCATTATCACATCCTTCTACAGTATAATCCTCTTCTCTTAGAGCCTCTATTATAATATCCATTACATTATGATCATCTTCTACCACAAGTATCTTCATAAACAAATCTTTCCGTCCTTTTTTATTATCATTGTAGCTATATCATATATAATTGTAAAGATATGTGTTATATTTCTAATTTTAGATTTTTTTTAGAGATTCTATTGATAAGATAACGTTATAGGATGGAGAAGGAGGATTTTGTATGCGAAAATGGGTCGCTATGTTGTTGAGTATTACATTAGTTTTTAGTATTTTTGGTTGCAGTTCTTCTGAGAAAGAGAAGGAAGTAGAAAAGGGTCGTTATATGGAAAAAACCATAGAACTTCCCAAATTTGAAACCGAAGCTAATTTTTTTGGGACTACCTATGATAGTCTGGGGAGACTATGTTTTGCTGTTTCTACAAGAGCAACAATGAATAGTAAACTTACTACATATACACAGAAAGAGAATGGCTATGAAAAGAAGGAAATAACCAATCTTGATAAATACTTTAAGGACAGTTTCAACGTGCGTGGGGCAGTGCTTGATGAAAATGGCAAGTGGTATGTTAGTTTAAGTAGGAAGTACTATGTTGATAAGGGAGGAAAAGAGTATACAGAGGATAGTATTATAGGGAAGAACAGGACCTATTCTATTGAAGAGTCTAAAAAAATCGACGATTATACCAAGGGTATGACAAAATATCTACAATACAAACTATGTTGTGATGGAAAAGATATTACACCATCTTCCTGGGTAGCTGGATCAATGGATGCATCAGGCGACGCTGATGGTATTACTAAGGTAGGAGTGAGTAAAGATGGAATAGTAGTATACGAGAATATAAGAGATGGCGCACTCATCAAATATGATCCCGATACCAAAAAGGAAGATAAAATAGTTTCGATTTCTTATGATCAGGGCTATCCATGGTATTTGACAGGGAACAACTTATATGTTGTGACTAAGGACAGTAACTCGGCTAAGGATAAAACTAAAATCGAGATATACGACTTGAATACGTTGACTTCTAAGTCCATAGATGCAGATGTGAGTATTAGTAAAGAAGCTCAAAGTAAGCTATATGTGGATAAAGAGGAAACCATTTATATAGTAAATAAAAAAGGGATATTCAAGCATCAAAAGAACGGGACACTTTGGGAAGAAATATTACAGGCAAATCAATTCTCAATTGCTGGATACAAGGAGACGTTGTCCGATGTGCTGGTTGATAAGGAGGGGAAGATCAGTGTTTTGACCTATAAGGAAAACTCAGGAAGATACAATTTGTATCAATATTATTTTGATGAGAATGCAGTTGCAAAACCTACGAAAAAGTTGACAGTTTATTCTTTATGGGAGAGTGGCACGATTCGCGAGGCAGTACGTAGATTCCAGCTAAAGAATCCAGACGTAATGATAGAATATACCGTAGCTGATCAGGATAGTACTGATAAAGCGCAAATTATTCAGAAGCTAAATACAGAGATTCTGGCTGGTAAGGCTGCAGATATCATCATTACAGATGGTCTAAATCAGAAGTTCTACCAGGAAAAGGGCGTTCTAGAAGACCTGTCAGATGTGGTAGATAGCAGTAAGTTGCTTGGCTCAGTTGCTAAGAATTATACGAAGAATGGAAAAATGTATGGAGTGCCTGTGAAAGTTTCAGTTCCAGTGGTAGTTTCTGAATATGATATGAAGGTGGCTTTAAGCTCAATGGAGAAGCTTGCTGAATTGTGTAAAGATAAGAAGAAGCCGGTATTTAATCATGAGACATCCTCGCAACTATTGGAAAAGTTATTGTATTCTTATGGTAATGAACTCTTCACTGAGGATGGCACTTTGGACAAGGGTAAGCTAAGTAGTTATTTGGAACAGGCACGAACAATTATAAATCACTCAGAGACAAAAGATTTTATGAATATCAATAATCGTGAACAGGTAGCATGCTGGGCTGACACTGTATATGCAGATGATGGTAAGTCCTATGTAAATATTCCTACTAAGATTCTCAATGGTAGTGCCCTTTTCCTACATGAAGCGTCCCCGGCAGATATATGTCTTTATGAGACCTATAGGCAGGATACAAAAGCGTATTATACCACCATCAACAATGGTTTTATCAGTAGTGGAAGAGTGTCAATCAATGCAAATGGAAATATGAAAAAGGAAGCAAAAGAATTGGTAAAATATCTATTTACCGATGAGATGCAAGAGTTAGATTGTGGAGACGGCTATCCTGTCACCAAAACTGCACTTTTAAAGTGGAAAAGCAGCTATAAGGCCATCAAAACAGTTGTAGCTGGCTTCGATCAAGACTCAAATATACTTATGTATCCAGTACCGTCTCCGGATGACACAACAAGAAAGATAGCAATTGATATGGTAGAGCAGGCAAAGCAACCAATCTATCAGGATGTTACCATTGTCAATTTGATTAAGAGCGAAAGTGATAAATATATCCATGGACAATCAGATCTTAATACAACGGTAAACACGATTATTCAGAAGGTGGATCGATATCTTGAAGAACAAAAATAAGTTAAACAGGAGGATTTTGTTATGCGAAAATGGGGCACTATGTTGTTGAGTATTACAATAGCCATTTGCCTTTTTGGTTGTAGCTCTTCTGAGAAAGAGAAGGAAGTGGAAAAAGGACGTTATATGGAAAAAACCATAGATCTTCCAGAAATTGAGACCTTAAAGGATTATTGGGGGATTGCCTATGACAGTCAGGGGAGACTATGCATAGCTGCTTCCACAGGAAGAGGAGCAGATACTAAGCTGGTTACTTACATACAGAAAGAGAATGACTATGAAAAGACGATAATAAACGGTCTTGAGAAGTACTTTAATGACGGATATATCCTTGATGAGGTAGTTTTAGGTGAAAATGATAAGTGGTATGTTCGTCTCAGCAGAACATTTTACGTTGACAAGAAGGGAAAGGAACATACAGAAGATAGTATTATAGGGAAAAATAGGACCTATTCTGTGGAAGAGCGAAACAAGATCATGGAATATACCAAGGATATGAAACAATATAATGAACCAAAACTTTTATGTGATGGAAAAGACATTACACCAGCTACCTGGGTTACTCAGGAAAGTGGTGTGAATAGTGAGGATACCATTATTACTAAGATGAGTGTAAGTAAAGAAGGAATAATAGTATATCATACTTTGCCAAAAGGCAACTTAATAAAGTATAATTCCACCACCAAAAAAGAAGAAGAAATAACTTCAAAGTTTGTTAATGATTTACAGCCCTGGTATTTAAAAAGAAGCACTTTATATGTTGGGACTACGGATGGCTCTGGTAAGGGGAAATCTATCATTGATATGTACGACTTAAGGACCAATGCCAATAAAAGCGTAAAAGCAGATGTAAGTGTTGCGGATGCAGATCAATGTAAGATATATGTTGATAGTGAGGAAACCATATATATGGTGAATAAAAAAGGAATCTACAAGCATCAAAAGAATGGGACACTTTGGGAGGAACTGTTGAAAGCAGATAAGTTCTCTCTTGCTGGATTCAATGTTATGTTATCCAATGCACTGGTTGACAAGGGCGGAAAGATCAATGTACTGACCTATATGAAGAATTCACAAAAGCTCAATCTGTACCAGTACTATTTTGATAAAAATGCAATTGTAAACCCATCAAAAAAGTTGACAATTTATTCTTTGTGGGAGAGTGGAACCATTCGCGAGGCAGTACGTAAGTACCAATTAAAGAATCCAGATATAGAGATAGAATTTACCATGGCTGACCAGAACAGTAATGACAAAGCAGAGATTATTAAAAAGCTAAATACAGAAATTCTAGCGGGTAAGGGAGCTGATATTCTTATTACAGATGGATTGAATCGGATATCCTATGAGAAAAAGGGTGTGTTGGAAGAATTATCAGATGTGGTGGATAGTAGTAGGTTACTGGACGCAGTTGCAAAGAATTATTCGAAAGATAAGAAAGTATATGGAGTTCCTGTGAAAATATCACTCCCAATAGTGGTTTCAGAAAATGAAATGAAGGAAGCATTAAGTTCGATGAAAAAGCTTACCGAATATTGTAGGAACCAGAAGAGACCAGTGTTTCTTGAGAATTCACCTGACCTAGTATTAGAAATGCTGCTGTATTCCTATGGTAATGAATTATTGGCCGAGGATGGAACTCTTTATAAGGATAAACTAAGTAGCTATCTGGAACAGGCAAAAACAATTATAAATCAATCAAATACAAAGAATGAATTGTCAATACCTGCAAGTGATAAGGCCAAGGTATGCTGGGCTGATACTACATTCTCAGAAGACCCTTTAGCATATACAGTAATACCAAGTTTCTCCGTGGATGCAAGCTCCGTTTTTACCATTTCCAAAGCCCCAGCTGATGTAAGCACTTGTGAAGTGCTAAAAAAAGAATTGAAGGCAAATTATGCCTCCATCAATAATAGCTTTATTAGTAGTGGAACAGTGTCAGTAAATGCAAATGGGAAAATGAAAAAGGAAGCAAAAGAATTTATCAAATATCTATTTGGTGACGAGATACAAGGGTTAGACTGTGGAGATGGTTATCCTGTTACTAAAACGGCACTCGAAGAATGGAGGAGCAGCTATACCGCCGGCCAATTGATTGGAGGCTATTTTGATAAGAATAAAAAGCTTATCCCACTTTTTATAGATCCTCCAGACGATACAATTAGAAAAATTGCAATTAATATGGTAGAAGAAGCCAAGCAACCAATCTATCAGGATGTTACGATTGTCAATCTGATTATGGAGGAAAGCACAAAATATATCAACGGTGGAGCAGATCTTAATACAACGGTAAACACGATTATTCAGAAGGTGGATCGATATCTTGAAGAACAAAAATAAGTCAAGCAACGTATCTAAAGTGCCTTATAAGGCAAGAGAGATTAGGTAT
>JAEZPG010000039.1 GCA_023413555.1 Bacillota bacterium
TTGAGTTTCGGCAATTTTATGGATTACCCCTGGGATGATTGCGGCGGCGGCGGTATATGGTATGCAGACGACGAAGGCCTTGCCGGTGAATTCCCGCTTTTCGTCTTTTACAAGGGGGGCGGTACAACACGAGCCACTGCCGCTACAGTACCGTTCGAGAACTTTGGCCGCAAGCTGGCTGCCAATAAGTACAGCTATAAGGTCCAAAATGGTCTTGTACGTTATGACTTCCATTCAACTTATCCGCTGGACAGCAATGGCAACTATAGTCCCCAGGATATTGCAGCAAACTACTGGCTCACTACAGCGCTGTCTGTAACATCAAAGCAGGCAGAGGAACTCGAGAAGACAGGACTTATGACCTTTACCTACAAAGGAGAAAATGAAACCATTACATATCAAAATAGTTATACCGGATTGGCTAAACTGCTTGGTATCAAAGCCAAAGGCCCTCTCACGTTTACCATAAAAGAGAGCTCATACATGCTGGATAATGGATATGCATACTCCTATAAACTGACTAACAACACAGATGCCCCCATCAGGAAGTACTCTGCCATTATTACATACCTCCCTGAAATGGCAGATTATAAAGGCAATCAAGTCTTCAAGGGTCAAATACACGCTATCGACGTAGACCTGGCAGCAGAAGCAAGTGTAACAAAACCCATAGTTTCTAATTACTCAAACCTCTCAACTTTAAAGGTGCTGTGGCTGGATTTCGACAGTCTTGCCGAGCGGGAGGCTTTCCTTAATGACGGTGTATTTGGTGAGATATCCACGGATGACATCCAGGGCTATCGTCTCATTGATGAACGTACTGGCGCATCATGGATGGCTGCCACATTAGGCATAGAAGTAAAATCAGCGAAATAGGAGGAAAAATAAATGATGAAGAAATTACTGGCAGTATTATGTGTAGTATCCCTTTGCATTGGATTTTTTGTCAGCACGGCATATGCCTTTACAGTAACAGAACTGGACTCCGAGGATGTATTTGCTCCCGAATTGATCGAAAAGGAAAAGGTCAGCCCCTGGGCTAAAGCTGAAATCGATCTTGCGCTTGAGGCTGGGCTTATCACAGAACACACCTCAAGCTATATGACCCACGAAATAACTCGCTTTCAGTTTGCTGAACTGATAGTTAACTGTGTCGAGAAGATCACCGGAAAGGAAATTGTCCCTGCTGCAGCTACAACCTTCACAGACACCACTGAAACAGCAGTCCTCAAAGCATACGCCGCAGGTATTGTCGGCGGTGTTGGAAACAATCGCTTTGACCCGGAGGCCAAAAGCAACAGGGAGCAAATCGCAGCGATGATTTACCGTGCTGCAAAGTATATCCAAACTGAAACAAACCAGAACCTTGCCCCGGCAACTGCAGACCTAAGCAAATTCACAGATAAAGCACAGGTTTCATCCTGGGCACTGGAAGGTGTAGGTGCGCTGGCAGCCAACGGTATCATGTCCGGAAACTCGCCCACCACGCTATCTCCTAAGTCATCTTGCACCATTGAGCAAAGTATTCTTTTTGTCTATCGTTTGTACAAGAAGACTCTTTAATAAACAAAAACCAATAGGAGCGGTGCATTTTATTGCGCTGCTCCTGTTTTTTTATTCTTCGCAAGTATGTGATGCTTCGAGTTTGCAGAACAACTCACTTTCGATTTCAAGTATATCATCGATGGGAATTTTAGTGGCATCCTGCATTACCACAGTGCGGTCATGCTCATCGATTTTCCTCACGCATCCACTAACGGTAATATACTCCCCACCAGACTTCTTATTATCAGGCACAAAATAGGTGATCGAAACTTCAGTCCGCCTGTCCCTCATATCGCTGATCATACACAGTCTCTCACTCAAACCTGCCTTTGTGTATTCATCCAACTCGATTTTTTGATCTGTTAATCGGGCTGTCTCAGAGATAGCCGCATCGTAGCCTGTAAGCGCAGCAAACGGCGAAAACTGCGCTGCACGGTCATATACGGACATATGAGGACGTGATGCAGAGGTATGATGCGGCAAATTGATAATGTCTTCATATGGATTCGTCATGCCTTATGCCCTCCGATCTGCCGGTTGCGTAATACCGTCGTTGCTCCTTCCTCAAGGTTCATGCCCTTCAGAACAGCATTTTTACCGTACTTCATCTTTATACTGTTAACTGCCTCCAGCATCTTTTTCTCTCTTTCCAGAGCCTCTTCTTCCTCGGCGCGCTTTTTCTGAACAGAATCATACTCTGTAAACATATCCAGCTGCTCAAAGGAGCCGCCTTTTTCAACAGAATTTTCATTGACCACATGATTTGCTGTTATATATACTCTTCTGACCAGCAGATTTTTACCAACGATACGTTCAAACAGTTCCATGGCCGCTTCCGTGATAAGCGTCGCAGAAGAAGTCTGACAGCGCAGGTTTGAAGTGCCGTGTGCATGCTTGGGTATTTTGCGGCCATAATGGTCCGTTGTCACCTCGCCATTATAAGACTTGCTGATTTCCGGATTCTTGAGACTTTCAATGTCATATCCTATAGTCAGAACGATCTGGTCGGTCACAAGACCCTTGCCCACCAGATCGAGAGCAAGAAGATCAGCCATTTCCCGCACGACCAATTTTGCTTTATCAAAGGTGTAAGGGCCTTGCAGGACCTGTCCGGTACCAATACTGCTAGTGCTGGGTTTATAGGACTTGATATCGGCCATCGTGCATGGTTCCCACCCCCATGCATGGTCGATCAGCAATTCTGCATTAATACCGAAGAGCTTATAAAGCAAATCTTCATTGTAGTACTCATTGGGCTTTCCGGCAGAGCATCTTGCCACATCGCCCATCGTGAACATCCCGTGTTTCTCAAGCTTACTGGCATACCCTCTTCCGACACGCCAGAAATCCGTCAGCGGACGATGGGTCCAGAGCAGTTGGCGATAGGTCATCTCATCCAGCTCCGCAATACGCACCCCGTCTTTATCCGGCTTTATATGCTTCGCCTGGATATCCATTGCAACTTTAGCAAGGTAAAGATTTGTCCCGATCCCGGCTGTTGCTGTAATACCAGTCGTCCTGAGGACTTCCTGGATCATCGTCATGGCCATCTCCCGGGGCGTGAGATGATATGTGTCCAGATAATCAGTGGCATCGATGAACACCTCATCAATGGAGTACACATGGATATCCTCCGGGGCAACGTACTTTAAATAAATATTGTATATCCTCGTACTGTACTCTATATACAGTGCCATACGCGGAGTCGCGGTTATATATGAAAGAGCCGCTTCAGGATAGGATCTCAGTGCGACACTGTTATAGGACTCGCCGGTGAGCTTTCGGCCTGGCGCTGCTTGCTGCCTTTGCGCGTTTATTTCTCTGACTTTTTGAACAACTTCAAACAATCTTGCCCGTCCCGGTATCCCATGGGCTTTGAGCGACGGCGAAACTGCAAGGCAGATGGTCTTCTCCGTACGGCTGGCGTCGGCTACCACAAGATTTGTGCTCATAGGGTCAAGAC
>JAEZPG010000047.1 GCA_023413555.1 Bacillota bacterium
TCTCTTATACGAACAATATCTTCCAAATCGAGAGTAATATCTGCACCTTTTATATTATCTGCCAATTGTTCTATCTTTCTAGCACCACATAATACATTCATATGATTGTCTTGAGCAAGTAGCCAAGCAATTGCCAAATGTGTTGGGGTACAATCATACTTTATGCAAAGGTCCTTCCAACTATCTACCAACTCTACCACCTTAGGAAGATTTTCTGGTTTAAAACATTTCTGATCATAGCGAGCTGTTCCTTTTACAGGAACATAATCCTTTCTAATTTTACCTGTTAGAAGCCCCTGTTCCAAAGGTGAATAAGCTTGAAAAGTTATATTCTCCTTTTTCGCCAAGGGAAGAAGTTCTTTCTCTGCTCTCCGATCAATAATACTATACTTTTCTTGGATTACATCCAACTGTCCATATTTTATGTATTCTTCAATATGATTTGTCGTTACATTAGATGCTCCGATGGCTCTAATTTTCCCTTCTTTTTTCAGTTCTGTTAATGCATCCATTGTTTCACTGATAGGGGTTAAAAAAGGTTCATCGCTTTGCCAATGGGTAAAATATATATCAATATAATCCGTTCCTAAACGCCTTAAGCTGTTTTCTAAATCATCTCGAATAGCTCTTCTTGAAAGGTTTCTGTATACATTCTTACCATCCACACTAAAAAAGAAACTTCCTTCTTCATCTGTCCATCGCAAAGCACATTTGGTTGAAATTAGGACCTTGCTTCGTCGATCAGAAATTGCCTTCCCCACTACTTTTTCACTATGTCCAAAGCCATATGCGGGAGCTGTATCTATTAAATTAATACCTTGATCTATGGCTTCATGAATAGTTCGAATAGAATCCATATCATTGTTTTCACCCCACCAACTACCACCTCCTATTGCCCAAGTTCCAAGAGCAACAACTGACGCTTTTAAATCTGATTGTCCAATTTGTTGATATACCATAACCTACCTCCTATGTTTTATCTTTTCAGTTTCGCGCAACACAAGAACCTGCGTAACTAGTGAGCCGCGATATTTCAGTGACCTATCTTACAATTATTATATACTTCAAATGGAAACTTTAAAGTACCAATACTAAGATAATTGAGAGGAACCAATTTAGGAAGTGAAGTAGCATTTGTCATATTTCATTTTGGGACAGATCCCAATCAAAGAAAAATCCAGCACTCCCTGTATTCTAAAAGCTTTCCATCCTTCCTCCCGTTCAATGGTATCAATCGGTGCATCTTCTGTAATACATACAAGAGAAATTTCTTCGTCAGTCTTTCCTATAAAATAGAATTTATTTGTCAAATCTAATTTCTCTTCTGATCGGTCTTTACAAACTGTTAAATCATATTCCATCTTTTTTAATTCCATATGCTGAATCCCTTTAATTGAGTTATTCTATTCTTTGTAACCTATAAGTGCAATAATAACCTCACCCTTTAACACACATGCTACCTCTTTTCCTTCCTCAACTAATTCATTTCTGCAATTGAGAACACACTCTGTAGCATTGCATGGAATTTGAGATGAAATATTATATGTGTCATCACATAACCCGTTTTTATGTTTCACAAAAATTTGCTCTAATTGTTCTGTACTTACTACCTGTGCAGGTAGCCAAGAAAAAACATCCAATACTCTCATTTCAATAATCTCCCTTTTTCAACCCTTTGTTGCATTAAATATCTACTTTTTTGCGAAAAAGTAACTTTTCGCCAAAATGTATTTCTCCCGTTCCCCAAAGCCTATCCCCTGAGTTAAACCTCCTGTTATATCATCACTCTGCGGAAACAGAAACACACATCTATTTAATTCTAAAAATGCCAAAATCCTTTGATTTATTGGGCTTTTCTTGACAGTAGACACACCGTCTCCACATGATTTGTCATCGGGAACATGTCAACCGCGCACACCTTCTTCACTTCATAGCCTCTCTCCTGTAATACCACCAAATCCCTTGCCAGACTGGTTGGCTTACAACTAATATACACCATATGGTCTACGCCGTAATCAATAATCTTACTTAGTGCCTTCGGATGAATGCCATCACGAGGAGGGTCTAATACGATAAGATCCGGTCTTTCCTCTATAGTATCAAGCATCTTTAGCACATCACCTGCTATAAACTCACAGTTATCTAGTCCATTTAGCTTAGCATTCTCCTTGGCTGCTTCCACCGCTTCTTCTACAATTTCCACGCCAATGACCTTTTTGGCGACAGGAGCTAACACTTGTGCAATGGTACCTGTTCCACTGTACAAGTCAAAGATTAGCTTATCCTTTGTCTCTCCGATGTATTCTCTAGCTGTACTATATAGTATTTCTGCTCCAAGGGAATTCGTCTGAAAGAAGGAGAAAGTGCTAATCTTAAACTTAAGTCCTAATAACACTTCATAGATATAATCATGACCATACAGGATATTCATGGCATCCGCTCTTACCATATCTGCTAAGCCATCATTGATACAGTTGCTGATTCCCACAATCGTTCCCTCTAGAGTAAGAGCTAATAAAGCATCCTTTAATATTGAGAGATCTGGGGTAGCCTGAGAAGTCGTTACCAAGCTAATGATCGTCTCTCCCGTTTTTGTGGCACGACGTACCAAAAGATGGCGAAGATATCCCTCATGCCTCATTTTATGGTAAAATGGGAGACCCATGTTTTTGCAGAATTCCAACACGCAAGACAGAATCTTATTGTAATCCTCATGTACAATCTTGCAGGTATCAGCTGTTACAATATCATGAAAGCTTCCCTTTTTATGAAGACCTAAGGCAAGTGGACCATCTTTCATTTCATCTCCAAAAGAAAACTCCATCTTATTGCGGTAATACAGCTCATTTGGACTACCTTTAATTCCTTCAAATTCATAATTTTGGCAGACTGTATCAATGATGTCCTTTACCCAATTTTCTTTTAATTTCAATTGGTCTTCGTAAGAAATGCTCTGTAGGGAACATCCTCCACACATGCCATATTTGTTACATGGCGCAATTACTGTTTCTAACGGAGATCGTTCTAACACCTCGATTAATCGTCCTTCGAAGCGTCCCTTTCTAGCTTTATTAATCTGACAACTCACTACCTGTCCGGGGAGGGTATTTTTAACTGTCACCTTGCCCTCTTCTATTTCCATAACTCCCTTATTAGGAAAGTCCAATCTAATAATCTTACCCTCTATAATTTGCCCTTTTTTCATAAGAATTAATTCCTTTCTCTTTTAAACTTTATTTTCTGGGAATATATATGGTATTGTAATTTTCTTTAAGAGAAATGCCACACAAGGCCCAACCCCCAATGCAATGATCAGCGTTCCGATTCCCACTATACCACCCATCAGTGACCCGCTTAATACAAGGAGTACGTCTATTGCAATTCTGGTATACTGAAGATGGAGCTTACCTGAGAACTTGTCCACCAAGATAAAGCTCATAGCATCATAGGGGGATATTCCAAGTTTCGCGCAACTGTATAAGGAGATACCAAAGCTAGTAGTAATCAGTCCTATAAGAAGAATCACATACCGCATATACATTGGCAAGGAAGTTACTTTCACAGGTACGATAGCCAGTAAAACATCAGACACATAGCCTATTAAAAACATGCTCATTACAGTTCCAATACCAAAGTAAGCATGTCCAACAAGAAATAGTATCGATGTGAGGAGAAGATTGACTAGTACTTGTACATTCCCAAAAGATAACCCTGTTAAATGAACAACACCAAGATTGAAACAAGAAAATGGGTCTGCTCCTAAATCACAGTAGCGGAAAATAGCTACAGCCGTACTAATCAATAAAACACCAGTGAGAGATGCTAGGATTCTTTTCATTACTCTATTTTCCATAATCATATCCTTTTTGGTTCGTATATTGTATTGTAATTATGATATGATTATTATGTGGTATTTTGACATATTCTATTATCTATTTAATCTCAGTAATTAAAAAAGATCCTACCATAATCATGGCACCCAATACCACTCTTGGTGTCAACGGGTCATGTAATATAAGAACACCTGTAATGCACCCAACAACACATTCAAAAGAAAGAATAATGGCCCCCATTGTGGTCTTGGTATATTTTTGCCCATATACACTAAGTAGATACGGGCAGATGGTAGCAGCGACTGATAGATACACCACACTGAAAATATTGTTTATTGTAATTTTAGTAGGAAAGCTCTCCATGATAGGAGCTATTAGTAATGCACAAATTGCAGCTATTCCTATCTGTACAATATTAATGTCAATGGGATCATGATCCTTTACAAATCTTGCTGTCAATACAAGGTGAACTCCATAGCAAGTTGTTGATATACTTACGATCAAATCCCCGATATTAATAGCGCTTAGGTCATCAAGTACAACAAACCCTAAGCCGATTAAGCAGACGAAAGCAGCCACTATACTACTTTTAGCCGGCAACTTACGATTAATGATCAGATATGCGAAGGGAACCAGTATCACACTAGCCCCTATGATAAATGAGGCTTTACTAACCGTAGTAAATTGAATTCCAATCGTATAAAACAAAAATTCAAAATACAAAAGTGTCCCCATTAATCCACCTATTATCCATGTCTTCGTATTAATAAGTGGTAGCCGTTTTATAAAGAATATCGTTAATAAGGCTGCTGCTAGGAGAAATCGAAACGCTAATAAATAGTATGGTCCAACACTGTCTAAGGACAACTTCATAATAACCCCAGCTGAGCCCCACAGGCTGGTTGCTACGAATAAAGCGATGATAGCTTTGGTATGTTTTGTCATTTTATCAATCCTTTATGTATAGATATGTAAAACAACACTATTATAGACTTTTTTTTGGCACCTTGCAAATCCTTTTCATTTTACTTATAATTATATGGAATTATGGCAATATAACAAAGACTAATAGCTTAACTAAAAGAAAGAAGGATTCTTATGAAATTTGTCATTGATACACACACACATACCCTGGCAAGTGGACATGCTTATAATACTATGATGGAAATGGTCACTGCCGCCAAGGACAAAGGTCTTGAGCTACTTTGCATAACCGAACATTCTATGGCTATGCCTGGAACATGCGATTCTATCTATTTTAAAAATTTACACGTAGTTCCTCGCAATATTAATGGTATGAATCTATTATTGGGGACTGAGGCCAATATTATGGACTATACTGGGAAGCTTGATATGAAGGATAATCTCTTAAAGCGAATGGACATTGTCATTGCTGGCCTTCACATTCCATGTATTAAACCTGGTACCATGGAGGAAAACACTACTGCACTGATTGGGGCAATGAAAAACCCTTATGTAAATATTATTGCTCATTCTGACGATGGCAGATATCCGGTAGACTATGAATCACTGGTCAAAGCAGCAAAGAAATATGATGTGCTTTTAGAATTAAACAATAACTCTCTGAATCCAAACGGCTTTCGTACCAATACTAAGGAAAATGATATCACCATGTTAAACTTATGTAAGAAATATGAAGTTACGATTTCCTTAGGTACTGATGCTCACGTATTTTCTGATGTAGGAAATTTTACATTTGTTACGGAAGTACTTAAAGAAGTAGACTTTCCAGAAGAACTGATTGCCAACACAAGTACGGATAAATTCCTTAAATTATTAGGTAGAAAGCGGATAAATATTTAAAATCCTTCTTTACTTTAAGACTTTATAGTGTTAAAATTATATCGTGATAAGTTAATGGTGTTTTTTAAAATTCAACTATAAATGAACTCGATCAAAAGGAGGGCGTATGATGAATAAAAAGATTAAGACTCCAGCTGTTGATTTACTGTTTGATGCCATTTTAAGCCTTAAAAGTCGGGATGAATGCTATACCTTCTTTGAAGATATATGCACAATTAATGAACTGTTGTCATTATCCCAGCGCTTTGAGGTGGCGAAGATGCTTAGAGAGCATAGAACATATTTGGAAATTGCTGAAAAAACCGGTGCATCTACTGCTACTATCAGCCGCGTGAACCGCTCTCTTAATTACGGTAATGATGGTTATGATATGGTCTTTGATAGAATTAATACAACTGAAGAGGATATCAATCACCAATAATGATATTTTGTGTAATGCGTAAGACATAGAGACTACTCCATACCAGGATTAGTCTCTTTTCTCATCAAAACCGAATCTTTACTTTTAAAACCTTTCTGGGATATCTATACCAAATGGTACCACTAAAAAAGCACGCATAATGCGTGCTTTATATCCAATGTCTCTATCACTTCTAACTGCCAACTGAGAACTTCAATAAATACTCAATATGATTTAAGGCTCATCAATATCAGGAATATCACCATCTCCATAATCTGTGTTCCAGTCGAAATCATAGTTTATACCATCTTTTGCTTCCTGGTAATTGGAATTACTGTTGTTGCTACTAGAACCTTTTCTAGTATTTTGTTGCTTTCTATCATTAGAATTAGCTTTCTGCTTATTTTCCATACCGTCACTCCATAGGATAAATAATAGTTTGTTACTAATCATAGATTGCCCCATATTACTCAATTCATACTATCTATTTGGCAGTTTCTTTATTAGACGCTTCTTTATTAGACACTACTTTCTTTGCTGATTCCTTAGCTACAGCCTCTTTCCTTAAAGCCTCTTTTCTAGCAGCCTCTTTCTTTAAAGCTTCCTTTTTAGCGGCCTCTTCCTTCTTAGTAGCCTTATCCTTCTCATTGACCTTAATTTCCTGGTCTATTATACGCTCAATAATCATCTTCTTTACATAGACATCAAAGCTCAGAGAACAAATGCAGGAAAATGTCATTAAGAACTTGCGATCTTCCTCATCCTTCACCTGTTCAAAGGCACCTAGTGACTTCATATATCGTCTAATAACATCCTTTGTTAGAGAATCCATTTGTTCATTTAGTGAAGAGAACACTCCTGTGTAGATATCTTCGAGATTAACAGAATTATCATTATGATAAAACCTCTCAGTAAGAGGTCCAAATATGCTCTGAATATCGCTTATAGAAAGAAAACTCTTCATATAGTAGATGAAGATTAACAATAACATATGTTCCTTCGAATACTTCTTCTTATCTGGCGGTGGAAGAAGATTATTCTTTGTATAGTTATTAATCATAGTCTTTGTAAGCATCTTATCATCCTCATAACGCTTACATGCCTTCAGATGCTCATCCATAAAGGTGGTAACCTGATCCATATATAAGTCGATATTTGGTATATCGTCTGGTTTAATATAATCTATACTATTCAGTTCACTGATAATACGCTTAATATATACTTCATTATCTTTGCTCACAATCATCACCTCATGAATTACATTATATAGTATTCATTACTACATGTAAATAGTGAATTGTCTTTTCAGACAAACATTTTCTACCTAATATCAGTTGTAACGAATCTGTTATAATGCTATAATTGTGAAATAATGTTCTGAATAGAAAAGGTGAAAAACATGAGTATATATGATTCTTTAAATCCTGAACAACTAATGGCCGTAAAGCATAATAAAGGTCCTCTTCTTCTTCTGGCAGGCGCTGGATCAGGAAAAACCAGAGTGCTGACACACCGTATTGCTTATTTAATCGAGCATTCAAATGTAAATCCATTTAATATTTTGGCCATTACATTTACCAACAAAGCAGCCAGAGAAATGAGGGATCGCGTGGACAAGCTGGTGGGTTATGGTTCCGAGTATATCTGGGTCAGCACCTTCCACTCTTCCTGTGTACGAATCCTAAGGAGACACATTGACCGCCTTGGATTTGATAAAAGCTTTACCATCTATGATACCGATGATCAGAAAAGTCTTATGAAAGATGTGATCAAATATCTAGATCTTGATCCTAAGAATTATAAGGAACGAGCTGTACTTTCAGTTATTAGTTCCGCAAAGGATGAGCTAATTGGTCCTGATGAATTTGAACGTAGTGCAGGCAGAGACTATAAACAGCATAAAATTGCTGAACTGTATCAAGAGTATCAGAAACGATTAAAAGCCAACAATGCTTTAGACTTTGATGACTTAATTGTCTTGACCTGCGAGCTGTTTAGAACCTGTCCAGATGTCCTATACCAATACCAACAACGGTTTAAATACATTATGGTGGATGAATACCAGGATACCAATACCGCACAGTTTGAATTAATCAGATTGCTTGCTTCCACCACTAATGAGGATGGAGAAATCGAGCATAACATCTGCGTAGTAGGTGATGATGACCAGAGTATTTACAAATTTCGTGGGGCTAACATAATGAATATCCTTAATTTCGAAGGTCACTTCCCTAATACTAAGGTCATTAAGTTAGAGCAGAACTACCGCTCTACAAAAAACATATTAAATGCTGCGAATGAAGTGATTAAGAATAATTTTGGTCGTAAAGATAAGACACTTTGGACATCCAACGAAGACGGTTGCCCTGTCCTCTTTACTTCATATAACAATGAGTATGAGGAAGCCGACCAAGTGGTCTGTGATATTTACAATAAAA
>JAEZPG010000128.1 GCA_023413555.1 Bacillota bacterium
TAGTCGTCCACTGTGACGTAATATGCTTTTTTATCCGCCGCGCCGAAGTCGTACAGCGGCTCATATTCCTTGTATTCCAGCTCCTTGCCGGTGTATTGCTCCACAATCTTGGCATCCGCGCCTAAAACCGCTTCCACCAGCGCGCCCGCCATGATGAAGTATTCGCCGCCGATCTCCGCTTTCACGTACTGCTGACGCGGGTGTACGCACAGTGCGACGTTGGACGGCAGCGTCCAGGGCGTGGTCGTCCAGGCGAGTATGTAGGTATTCTCTTCGCCCTTCGCCTTGAACTTGACGAATACCGATTCTTCCTCGACGTCCTTGTACCCCTGAGCCACCTCGTGGGAAGACAGCGCCGTTCCGCAGCGCGGGCAGTAAGGCACCACCTTGTGGCCCTTATAGAGTAGCCCTTTTTCGTGGATCTGCTTTAAAGACCACCAGACGGACTCGATATAGTTGTTCTCGTAGGTGATGTACGGGTGCTCCATATCCGCCCAGAAGCCGACGCGTTCGCTCATGCGCTCCCACTCGCCCTTGTACTTCCAGACGCTCTTCTTGCACTCCGCGATGAACGGTTCCACGCCGTACTGCTCAATTTGCTCTTTGCCGTCCAGACCCAGCAGCTTCTCGACCTCCAACTCCACCGGCAGGCCGTGAGTGTCCCAACCGGCTTTACGCAGCACGTCGTAGCCCTGCATCGTTCGGTATCGCGGAATCAAATCCTTGATGCATCGCGTCAGTATGTGGCCGATGTGCGGCTTGCCGTTGGCCGTGGGAGGTCCGTCGTAAAAGGTATACGGCTTGTTGCCGCTGTTCTTCTCCGTTGTCTTTTCGAATATACGGTTCTCTTTCCAGAACTCCAGAACTTTAAGCTCTCTGTCCCTGAAATTGAGGTCCTTGTCCACCTGTTTGTACAGCATTTCTCTCTCCTTATGGGCTTATTAAAGCCGTATAAATAAAAAAACGCCCTGCCCGCCTGGGGCAAAAGACGCATGTCTTCCACGGTACCACCCAAAGCATGCCCGCAGTGAGATGGGGCATATCTTTTGCGCGCTGTAACGGGCGCGAAACGTTCCAACTTACTCAATACTCTTTTTGGGCCGGAAGGCTGGCAGGTGATGACGAATCTGCCGCTGTGGTCGGGGCTTGCACCGTCTCCCCGCTCGCTGCGCCGTACGCCGCAAATCGCCGTGTCCTGCGTCGAAGCCGCAAAATCTACGTTTCCCTATTATAATCATAAAAAAAGCGTTTGTAAAGAACGAGCTTTGCCGGCAAATAACGGTTGTTATTTAGTTTAAAGGCGGGATTAGTCATGGATGCGGTGAAGAATTTTGCTCGCTTCCGCTGCAGTGCATGCATATCAGCATAGCGGAGGACGAAAAAGGAGCTGCCACACGAAAATGACAGCTCCATAAGAAGCTGGTTTACAACTTCTTTTATTCCGTTTCCGACGGCGTGTACTCGAAATTCAAATCCCGGCCGTCCGACGTCTTGCCCGTGATGGTGGTGCCGTTGATGCTGTATCATTCGGTACAGGCTTTCGGGAAGTCGGGGGCCTCGCTGCCGGTGAGTGCCGCGGGCTTGTCCGCATCCGAAGAAATGCCGATTGTGCCGTTTTCGCCGTCCACAGCGATCATGTAAACTGAGGTGGTGCCATCATCGTTGAGGAAATAGTATTGACCAACGTAGCCGAACAGCGTTTTGCGGTATTCGGAATAGATGTCATCCGAACCATCGGTGCTGCCCGTGCACACGAGCGCGTCAGCGGCTGCATCGTATGTGCCGGAGAATACATATTTCTTGCCTTCCTCATCCGTATACGTCACGGAATAGGAATTGCCGTTCTCGGTATACTTTACGTCGGTCCCGCCCAGCATGGCAAGCCCCATCTGCACCGATTCCTGACCGAGGCCAAAGAAGCTGGCGGGTAAAACAGCAAGATCGATCATGTCAACACCCATAAATGAGAGCACCGCCATGCCGACATCAGCATTGCTCGACAAACCGTCAGTGAGCTTTGTGATGACAGCATTTTTAGCTTCGAGATATGCGGTATACGACTCCGAGGCAGTACCGCCGGACACAGCGCCACCGTTGTCCGCGGGAACATCCGCAAGCCCATCGGCCGGTTTATCGGCAGGTGTTTCCGGGGATTCTTCGACCACCTCGTTATCATCAGCAGGAAGCGGGTTGGCAGCATTCTGGGCAGTTCCGCAGCCAGCAAACAATACTGACAGCATCAGTACAGCCAGCAGCAATGATATTGTTTTCTTCATGATTATCCCTCCGATTAGATTTTTGTGTTAGAAAGTACGATTTTGATATGATTATAAGATATTACCATAAAAGTATAGAAAAATACAATAAGTTGAGTATTGTCTTATGCAAAGAAATATCGATTAAATGATTGCCTTTAAAGAGTTATTGTGATATTATTCACACGTGATGCGGTACAAGATACGTTCTGTGCCTCGTCGCTTCAACCAAATAGACCTGATCTGACG
>JAEZPG010000129.1 GCA_023413555.1 Bacillota bacterium
CCTAACTATAAGGAGGGAGTAAGTAAGAGAATAGAAGCGATGCGAGACACTATAAAATGGACAAGTGAAAAGGATTAAGTTGGATTGACGTTTCTTATTGTCTACAGTATTATTTTCCATCAGAAAAACAGTTGAAATAAACCAAATAGATGCGTAAGCGGCTCAGTGGTGGAGTATTGCTTTGCAAAGGCAAGGGTCTCGGGTTCGAATGTCTCCGCTTAGTGAAGAGTGTTCGTCAGTCCTTAAAATTAAGGGCTGGCGATTTTTATGCAATCCTTTATTCTGAAGCAGTTGGAGGTAGAATCAGAAATTCATTCAGAGATTGAAAACATAGTCGGGTAGCAAATGACTACCGAATGGAAAATGAATTTGTTAAAAAGCATTGACACTATCTCACTAGGAGGTACTGACATAATCATGTATTCAGTGAGTGCACTCTATTCAATAAGAGTGGCAACTATCTTGAGAATGGTAAATACTGTGTATCCTACTGCAATAGTGATTAATGGAGAACAGGTTAGCCATTTTATGATATTTATTGTTAAAACCAAGTGATCAATGAATAAGATGAGGGTTACGATATAGATGTGATAGTAAATATGATTAGTTCTTGCCCTTCATTTCCGGGAATGTTATGATTTATTTAAGTTTATGGTGATATTAACAAGTAGAGCGGAGGACATTGCATGAATCAGGGCAAGATTCTAGTGGTTGAAGATGATCAGGAACTATCTAATGTAATAAATGTGTTTTTAAGTAATGAAGGATATCAGGTAGAGCAAGCCTTTTCAGGGAGAGAAGGCTTGGAATCTTTAGGGAAGGAAACGCCTCTACTAGTTATCTTGGATATCATGCTTCCGGGGATTGACGGGATTAGCATCTGTAAGCGAATCCGAGAAACAGACAATATCCCTATTATTATCATTTCCGCTAAGAATACAGATACCGATAAGGTATTGGCTCTAGGTATGGGTGCAGACGATTATTTGACAAAGCCATTTTCTCAGGTTGAGTTAGTAGCAAGGGTCAAGTCCCATATACGCAGAGTGACAGTATTATCAGGCTCTGACCACGATAATAACAGGAGAAAAAAAGAATTTGGTCCTTTGGTAATAGACTCTACATCCTATGAGGTAACTGTAGATGGTGTATCCATCGAATTGTCGCCAAAAGAATTTCAATTGTTGGACTATTTGTCAGATCATCCGGCTCAGGTTTTTTCGAAACATCAGCTTTTAGAACAATTATGGGGAAGCTCAGAGTATGTAGATGACAATACCATCGCCGTCTATATTGGAAGAGTTCGTGAGAAGCTGGCCAAAGAGAAGATTCAGTACATAAAGACAGTCTGGGGAGTGGGTTACAAGTGGGAAAGCTAACAATAAAGTGGCAGATACTATGGTATCTGATAGGGTGTATCCTTTGCTTTATAGTGTTATTTGGACTGGGCTCCTATGCAGATAGAAGTTCAGGTGAAGAAGCATCCTACGGTCAACTTAAGGTGTTACTTCATAATGCTATTCAGAGGACTTATTTGAAGGACTTCTCTGAACTTGAGGACTATACCTATACGGTATATGATTTAGATGGGATTATTATGAAAAGTAATGATTCAGCCAGAATAGTTGGGAATAAAGTTGCCCTTGAGACATTAAACGGGCGGGATCAGGGCAAAAGCTCCACAAAAGAGATGACTTATGTAACGCCCTTCCTTGTAAATGGCAGGCAGCAGGGCTTACTTTATGTGACTGTTCCCAAAAGTGTGTTGGGGGATAAGGGAGTTAGTGGTTGGTATTACATAGGAGCAGGTATCCTATTCCTTATACTGTTACTGTGTGCAGGCATGATATCAAAAATCGTACAGAGGGATATGATCGCTCCAATCAAGGAGTTACATAAAGTAACCAACTCTATTCAGACAGGTAACCTGGAGGAACGTTTACAATATGATTATGATGGAGAAATAGGGCAGCTTTGTCATGATTTTGAGGCATTAAGGTCCGAGTTGTCATTTTCGAAGGAAAATGAGAAGAAACTTAAAGAGAAAGAAAAATTATTGATGGCTTACATATCTCATGATTTAAAGACACCAATCGCCACCATATCCGGCTATATAGAGGGAATTTACAGCGGAATAATTAAAGGTGAACATGTACATGAGTATACAAGCATCGTTTTGAAGAAGATACAGATGCTTAATGGCCTGATTGATGATATTCTGGAACATTCAAAGGCTCAGTTAAATGAGTTTAGTATTGATAAGAAAGAAATCTATTCAAAAGCCTTCTTTACGGACATCATTAAGGAAGCAGAGACAGACTTTAGAAAGAATAATAGACAATTTAGCTGTAGTGAGATACCGGAAGTGCTTCTAACCATTGATGGAAAAAGAATTAAACAGGTCATGCAAAATTTATTTGGCAATGCCATGAAGTTTACAAATCAGGGAGATCGAATCGAAGTCAAATTCCAGCTAAAGGAAGCGATACTTTATGTTTCTGTCAAGGACACCGGCGTAGGAATTGAGGCTACGGCTTTGCCTTTCGTATTCCAGGAGTTCTACCGCGGAGAGAAAGCCAGAACCCTTAATGTGGCTGGCTCTGGCTTGGGACTTAGTATTTCTCGTTTTATTATTGAACATCACAGTGGGCAGATTGAGTGCGACAGTATCTTGGGAGAATGGACAGAAGTTATGTTTACCCTTCCTGTCTGATTCTTACCAGCCCTGTTTTTTCAGAAAATCATAGAGGATTGTTTTTCGTTCACTTTCTGCTTCCGGTGTATAGGAACCTAAGTTTAATTCGGCACCGATTCTGCCATCAGAGATATAGAGAAGTCTGGTGGCTCGGGTAGCCGCCTTTAAATCATGGGTGACCATGACAATGGACTGCCCTTGTTCATTCAGGTCAGTTAAGGCATCTAATACTTGCTTTCCGGCAGATGAATTGAGAGCGCCAGTTGGTTCATCGCCAAAGATGATTCTAGAATCACTAATCAATGCTCGACAGATAGAGACACGCTGTTGCTGTCCACCAGATAATTCGCTAGGGTATTTATCCTTTTCTTCCAGCAATCCAAAGTCATGAAGAAGCTTGAGGGCTTTTTTATTGACCACTTCTTTCTTCTCCGAGTTGTAACCAATGTAGGTGATGTTCTCCAATACGGTAAGATCCTGTAGAAGATTCATGCTTTGAAAGACAAAGGAAACCTCTGATTTTCGGAAGGAGCATAGCTGCTTCTCATTCATGGAAGATATATCCTTTCCTAAGATCGATACAGATCCACTAGTTGGCTGATCCATGGAGCTAATAGAGTAAAGCAGAGTGGATTTCCCGCTACCGCTACTTCCCATGATTACCGTAAAATCCCCATCATAAATCTCTAAATTAATATTTTTAAGAACGTTTTGTCCTTGTTTTCCTACAATGTATGTCTTGCATAGCTGTTCTGTCTTTATTATGGTTTGTTTCATATCATAACCCTCCAATTTATTCTTCCATGAGATTTTTAGGTGTAATTCTTCTGATTGGCAGACTTAGTAACAATGCTAATATTAATATGATACTAAAGCCTCCTGCCAATAGAAGCATTGTTTCTACAGGATAAAAGCAATAAGCGGGGACTCCCAGTGTACCATAAAACAGAGGTCCAGAAAGAAAATGATTTAGTAATAAAGAGCACATCAGACCAAGTCCGGTTAACAGTACAATTCGAAAGGTACTTCGCCTAATGATATACCCTGTTGAGAAACCAAATGCTTTCATGATACCAAAGTCGCGCTTCATACTATTGTTATTGGTTATAATCAGATTAGCTATGTTCAGTAGAGTAAAGGTCAAAAATACAACAATTAAAAGGATTGTAATTGGAACCATTATGGAGATGATAGAGTCCTTAATGTCTTCAATCATGCCAGACATAGTGATAAAGGAGTAATTTGGATATTGGGCCAGTACAGATTGCTTGAAGGCTTCTGCATCATCTGAGTGGTTTAGCATAATTACTACGTTGTTCATGTATTTCTCCGGAGCAATCTCGAATTCCTTAAAGGCATCTGTATGGAAGGTTACCGAAGGAGCCATCATAGTATCATATATTCCACAGATCATATAGTCTTTTTTATTCCCATCTATCTTAAGTTCAATATAATCTCCCAGGTGGTAACCAGTATCCAGCAAGGTAACATCATCTAGGGCAATTTCATTGCTGTTTTTTGGAGGCCGTCCTTGTGGGTAGGTGACATTAGTGAGAGTGGAATCAAAGTTGTCAAAAGTAGTCACCGTGGCATAGTTAAGATTTAGCTTTGGATCTTCATTTTTCAGATTTACATTTGCCCCAATCTGTCCAACAATATAATCTTTTACATAAGGGTTTTCCTTAAGAAATTGCTGAAATTCATCGGTAGCATAAGTATTTGTCGTATTTACATAGAGTTCACAATCCGGAAGAGACACCCATTTCGATGCATGTTCATCCATTCTCATAAAGGAGTAGCCCATATTGGTAAGTAATATGGCTATATAAAAGCTTAGTGTAATAATCGTTATTATAATGAAAGAACTTCCTTTGTGTTTCCCTATGTCATTGATAGACATGGCGAAGGAGGAATGGGCCCTTTTAAGAAGGGAACGTTTTAATTTGACTTTGGAATTGGTCATTCCCATTCGCATAGCTTCCACCGGAGTGATTTTATTAATTCGTCTTAACGCTAGGCAAACACTTCCCAATAATATAAGGAAGGTAGAGCATATAATTGTAATAGTGGTCAATATGGACACAGAACTTAGCCTGTAATCACCTATGTATTCCAATGCTATCTTGCCAATAAAATAGGAAAGTGGAAGCCCAAGGAGGGATCCTGTTACAATCGCAAGTATTCCTACAAAGGCATAGGCCTTTAGGTAAAAACCCTTGATCTTTCTCGATGTAAAGCCCAAAGATTTGTAAGTACCAATTGCCTTAAAATCGTTAAGAACAGTATTACGTATAAAAAAGAGAATTATGACGATGGTAAGAAACAACATCAAACCAGCGGCCAAAGTGCCAAGTCCAGCAACTAAAATTGTCATTAAGGAGGATTTTTGTTTTAATTCAGAAAGTGTTTCCTTCACAAGGGCACGTTGCTCGGAGGTATAGATGGTATCCAGCCAGTCTGATAAAGTCTTCTCTGCGGTCTTAGAGGAAATCAAAATATAATCGATTTTTTCTAAGGAGGAGAAAAGAGGGGCATCTGCTTCATTTATAAAAATAGTGTAGCCATTGGTCATGGATACAGGTTTACGGATGTCGTTTACAATGGTACTTACTGTAAATGTAGAATCGTTGAGTTTAAAAGCGTCTCCCACTGGAATGCCATAGATGTCTGAAAAGAGGCTTTGAATCCACACTTCGCCTTTTGCAGGTCCAATTTCCTTACGATCTCCACGAACTGGAGTTAGTGAAAGAGAGGAGGAGGTATAATCAGGCATTACAAGTAGATTGATATTATCGCTTAAATCGGTTACTAAATCATGGCCATGATAAAGAGGAAAGTTCTTTAACAGAAAACCTGACAGGGTTTCCATCTTATCAATGTCCTGGCGAGTTTTTGTTGCTTCCTGTATTAGAGATGAGGTGCCACTCGTTGTTGTAATATAAAGATTCGCATTGTCAGGATTATCATACTCTTCATCGATGTAACCATATACTTCGTTACTAAAGCTGAGACAAGTGGACAGTATCATAGTTGCAAAGGCTAGGATGCCACCAATCACAAAGAATTGAAGCTTTTTGGTTTGAAGTTTCTTTTTCCACATAATATTGGTCCTTTCATTTGATAGTGATACCTATATTCTAAAAAGGAATTCTAACATGCCCTTGACAAAATTCTAAATAAATTATAACAGAGTTAAGCATCTGTCGAAAGAGATAGTATTACTAACATATAAAGGATAGTTTAATTTATTTCGCTCATGTTAGAATTAGTAGAGAATTCGTAAACGGGATATACTAAATCATGGTGGTGATATTATGATTTCAGTATGGATGGATACTTCAAAGCTTCCTAGTTTTGAAGAACTAAAAAAAGAATGTAAGACAGATATTTTGATTATTGGTGGTGGTTTGGCTGGTATTCTTTGTGCCTACCAGTTGCAACTTGCAGGTGTAAACTATATTTTGGTGGAAGCGGAGACAATCTGCAGTGGTATTACTAAAAATACGACAGCAAAGATTACCTCGCAACACGGACTTATTTACGACAAAATAAGCAGGGAATTTGGCTTAGAGAAGGCTGACATGTATCTGAAAGCCAACCAAGCAGCATTGGAACAATATAAGGTACTTTGTAAGAATATAAATTGTGAGTATCAGAGTAAGGACAATTATGTCTATTCCTTGGATAGTAGAAATAAACTGGAGAAGGAGCTGGAAGTCCTTCATAAAATAAGGTTTGGTGCCGAATACAAGAGTGAACTTCCACTTCCATTTTCAACAGTTGGTGCAGTAAGGTTTCCGGATCAAGCACAGTTTAATCCATTACAATTTGTGTCACACATTGCTGAAAATCTTCGCATCTATGAGCACACAAAAGTAGCAGAATTGATACCTCAAGGGAAGAGAGCATGTAAGGTTGTTACAAACAAAGGGAACATTATGGCAGAAAAGATCATAGTAGCTACTCATTTCCCATTTCTCAATAAGCACGGTAGCTATTTCCTTAAGATGTACCAACATCGTTCTTATGTAATTGCATTGGAAAATGGGCCTAATGTAAAAGGAATGTATGTAGATGAAGCGCAAAAAGGACTTTCTTTTCGTAATTATGATAACTATCTACTGATTGGTGGAGGAGATCATCGTACCGGGAAAAAGGGTGGCAAATGGAATGAACTGTCAACTTTTGCTCATAAATATTATCCAAATTGCAAGGAGCAATATCATTGGGCTACTCAAGATTGTATGACCCTTGACGGCATTCCTTATATTGGTCAATATTCAGCCAAAACTCCCCATCTGTATGTAGCAACCGGCTTTAATAAGTGGGGAATGACCTCTTCTATGGTGGCAGCTACTATATTAAAAGATGCTATCATAGGAAAGGAAAATGAATATGCATCTGTTTTCTCCCCTTCTAGAACGATGTTTCGTAAGCAGCTTGCCGTAAATGGTTTTGAAGCCGTCACAAATCTTCTTTCCGTAACACCGAAGAGATGTCCACATTTAGGGTGTGCCTTAAAATGGAATGAGACAGAGCGTACCTGGGATTGCCCTTGTCATGGAAGTCGATTTACGGAACATGGAGATTTAATAGACAATCCGGCTACTGGAAATTTGAAGAAGTAGGTAGAATTGTTAAATAGATTTCTAAAAACTTTCTAAATAACAAATAGTTTTGCAAGCAAAACTATTTGTTATAATAAGAGAAATAATGTCGAATCTTTGTCAGCTCTATGGTACAATAGTAATAGATATATTCACACTAAGGAGGTAATTGGTATGGAAAAGACAATAAATAAAAAAAGAATACTTGTAATTACTGTAATATTGATTGTGCTGTTATGTGTCGGTTTAACTACATGGGCTGTACATAGAACTCATATCATACATAGAATAAGTAAATCTATTTCTCCAGATGGGACAGTAAAATACGAAATATATAATAGATCCTTAACAAATGCTTCTAATAACGATAAAGGGCATATCGTAACTATTAAAGAATACAATCTTACAGAAGAGGAATCAGAATGGAGCCTTTTAAGTGAAGTTGAGATTCAAGGTACATACATAAGTAGTTCTTGGTCCCCAAATAGTAAATTATTTATAATCAATATGGATGATGGTAAAGAAAGTCTCTATCTGTTTGATAATAAAGGAAAAATTATGCGTAAATTGGACAATTTTTTTGATATGCAAATTATTAATACAGTAGCTTTTGATTCTGATTTATATCACTATATGCTGTCAAAAAATAAAACTCTTATTTATGAGCTTGTTCAGTGGGCGAAAGACAGTGATATGATGCTTATAAGGTTTACTGTAGTAGAAGAGGAAAAATCCAATAATACGGCAAGTTCAGATTATCAAACTGATAATCCAACAAAACAGGACGGATATTTTTGGTATAATTATGAAGAAAATATTATTAGTGGTTTAGTACAAACCTCAGATTAATGTATAATATTTATATATTTGTATTTTGTTATAATTATGCGATATTAGGTTGAATTTACCACATTATTCCTTTACTTTGTCGTTTTTGTTTTTTATAATTGAAGTAGTAGTGATTATACATACTCTTCAGAAAAAGGAGAACAAAAATGACGAAATATGAAATCAAGGAATTAATTGGTAGAATGACTCTGGAGGAAAAAGCATCTTTATGTTCTGGTAAAGATTTTTGGCATACCAAGTCAGTGGAAAGATTGGGTGTTCCATCTTTCATGGTTGCAGATGGACCAAATGGATTACGGAAACAAAATCTTAATGCAGATCATCTCGGAGTAAATGAAAGCATAAAAGCAGTGTGTTTTCCAACAGGTTGTGGTATAGCTGCTTCTTTTAATCGTGATTTAGCTAAACTGTTAGGAGAAACCGTGGGAAATGAGTGCCAGGCTGAGAATGTCAGCATTCTCTTGGGACCTAGTGCCAATATTAAACGTTCTCCTTTGTGTGGACGTAACTTCGAATATCTGTCTGAGGACCCAATTGTAGCAACGGAGATGGCCGGTGCTTTTATTGATGGGGTGCAAAGTAAAAATGTAGGTACCAGTATTAAGCATTTTTTTGGGAATAATCAGGAATTGAGAAGAATGTCATATTCTGCAGAAATTGATGAACGTACTTTAAATGAGATATATCT
Organism: Bacillota bacterium; assembly: GCA_023413555.1. GTDB lineage: Bacteria > Bacillota > Clostridia > Lachnospirales > Lachnospiraceae > KM106-2. The sequence goes on from JAEZPG010000129.1 coordinate 8,840, forward strand.
GGCGGCATTTGAAGGGGCTATAAAAGAACACAAGCCTTGGACTGTGATGTCCTCGTATAATCGAATAAATGGCACTTATGTAGGACAAAGTCATCAATACCTAACAGAAATCTTGCGTGATAAATGGGGATTTGATGGATTGGTAGTCAGTGATTGGGGGGCTATTGACGATCGTGTGGAAGATCTTAAGGCTGGTCTTGACCTAGAAATGCCATCTTCTTTTGGAATAACAGATAAGCAGCTTGTTGAAGCTGTCAGAAATGGCTCTTTATTAGAGACCGATATCGATCTTGCTGTAGAACGTATTTTAAGTATCTTATATAAATTCCTCAATAATAGAGACGAGAAAGCTCGATTTGATTTAGAAAAAGACCATGAGATTTCCCGAAAGATAGCTGAGGAAACAGTCGTTTTGTTAAAAAATGATAATATTCTTCCGTTAGAGAAAACCGCTAAAGTTGCATTTATAGGTAAATATGCCAAAAACCCTAGATATCAAGGTGGAGGTAGCTCTCATATAAACAGTGCCAAGAAGACCTCTGCTTGGGATTGTGCTAAGGAACTGGAAAATGTGATTTTTGCACAGGGCTATAATGACAAAGAAGATGTGATAGAGGAGAATTTGATTCAGGAAGCTGTAAAAGCAGCCAGTGAAGTAGAGGTAGCAGTTATCTTTGCAGGTCTGCCGGATTCCTTTGAGTCTGAAGGCTTTGATCGAACCCACATGAGTCTTCCTAATTGCCAGAATGCTTTAATAGCTCAGATTCTTGAGGTGCAGCCAAACACTATAGTAGTTCTTCACAATGGTTCTCCAGTTGAGATGCCATGGGTAAATGATGTAAAAGGTATTGTAGAAGCTTACCTGGGAGGAGAAGCGATTGGTGGAGCTGTTTATGATATTCTATATGGCAATGTGAATCCAAGTGGTAAATTAGCGGAAACCTTCCCAATTAAGTTAGAGGATAATCCTTCCTATTTATTCTATTTTGGAGAAAAGGATGTTGTCGAATATAGAGAAGGCATCTTTGTTGGATATCGTTATTATGACAAGAAAAAAATGAATGTATTGTTCCCATTTGGGCACGGGCTTTCCTATACTACCTTTGCGTATTCCAATCTCAAAGTAAGCGCAGAGAATATAAAAGATACGGACGCTTTGACAGTTTCCATAGATGTTACCAATACAGGAGAAGTTGCGGGTAAAGAGGTAGTACAATTATATGTGTCTGACAAGGAAAGTACAGTAATCCGTCCAGAAAAGGAATTGAAGGACTTTGCAAAGGTAGATCTAAAACCAGGAGAAACCAAGACAGTAACCTTTACCCTTGGAAAACGAGCGTTTGCTTACTACAGCACAAAGATTCATGATTGGCATGTAGAATCCGGTGAATTTGACATTTTAATTGGTCAGTCCTCCAAGAATATAGTAGCTTCTAAAACAGTATATGTCGCTTCCACTGTTAAGCTGCCAGTTCATTACACTATAAATACTGTATTGAGAGATATTATGGAAGATGAGGACGCTACTCGTATTATTGAACCAATTCTTGACAAATTAATGTATATAGAAGAAGAGGAGACAGAAGTATCTAGTGAGGCGGTATCCATGGAAATGAAACAAGCTATGCTTCAGAATTTCCCACTGCGTGGTGTGTTTTCATTTGGTCAAGAGGCGATGACGCCTGAGGAGTTACAGGTAATTGTGGATCAACTTAATAATATAAAATAGTAATCAATCTTAGATATGTCTGGTAAAGAATGTACTTTACGTTCACGAAAGGAACAGTGAAGTGCATTTTTTACATTTTGAGACTTAAAGTTAGAAAGAACCCACCCATAGGGATGAGGTGAGTACATGATAGACTGAGAAAAAATTGCAGTGTATTAAAAGATAGGGCTTAACAAATTACAAGTAATCGTGTATACTATGTATGTACATAAGTAAATGCGCGAGTGGCTCAGTGGTGGAGCATCTCCTTCCCAAGGAGAGGGTCGCGGGTTCGAGTCCCGTCTCGCGCTTGGTAATAAAGAAAGGATATCCGAAAAGATGGATATCCTCTCTTTATTTTCGAGCCCAATCCTGGGCTCGAAGGTTCGAG
>JAEZPG010000040.1 GCA_023413555.1 Bacillota bacterium
TAGCCTATTTTCTCTTCATCTAGTTGTACTATATAATTTTATCCAAAATATTTAATTTACCTATTGACAATTACTGTATAAGTAATATAATTAACCTAACAACTGTTTGGTTTGTTAATTCAAACATATGAGGAGGAACAATGAGACAAGGATCCTTTACAAAAGAACGAATTTATCAGGTAGCATTAAATATATTTGCTGAAAGCGGATATGAAGGTGCCCGTATAGATAAGATTGCAGCAGAAGTTGGCATTAATAAGGCTTCCCTATATTTTCATTTCAAAAGTAAGGAGGAGCTCTTTAAACAGCTGTTTCATAACATTATAAATAAGTATCGAGATAAAATGAAGATGATTGTGACAGACGATAAAGATCTGCCTATAAAAGATCATTTAAAATCAATCTATACGGAATACCTGGACTATAATTGGGGCAATGCAGAGATGGAATTTTGGAACAGAATATATTATCTTCCACCTCCATTTCTAAGAGATGAGATAATATCCATTACCTCGGATACAAAAAAAGAGTTTGTCTCCGATTTAGCAAAGATTATGGACAAAGCAATATTGCGTAAGGAACTTCAAGAGTTAGATCCCAATCACATGGCAAATACTTTCTATTATGTATTAACCTGCATTGACTTATCTGCAAATCTAATGAAAAAAGAAGATGCGATTCGTGATATGGAATATTGTTTTGAGGTAATATGGGCAGGAATAAAAGGTAGATAGATACCTTTTATTTTTCCCATTTAACCTACCAAATAGTTGGTATATAATTTGAAGGAGGTAGTAATATGGAACAAAGAGTATTAGGTCAATCAGGCATTAAGGTTAGTCCAATGGGGCTTGGATGCTGGGCAATCGGTGGCCAATTCTACATGGATAATATGATTGACGGATATGGAAATACGGATGACAAAATGTCAATTGCAGCAATTCACGCAGCTTTAGAATTGGGCGTAAACTACATTGATACTGCAGATGCGTATGGCATTGGACATAGTGAATCTTTAATTGGCGAGGCTCTGATGGGTCGTAGATCACAGGTAGTCATTTCTACCAAGTTTGGTTATCTGGGAAATGAAGCCACAAAAACCTTGCAGGGCTATAACGTTACTCCTGCTTACATAGAACGTGCCTGTGAAGCTTCTCTTAAAAGACTTCGAACGGACTATATCGATTTGTATCTTTTGCATGTATGGGAAATTGCTCTTACAGAGATTGATCCTGTCATTGATACTTTGGAAAAACTTGTTCGTCAGGGCAAAATTAGAACCTATGGATGGAGTACAGACATAAGCCACGGAGCTAAAATATTTGCAGAGCAGAAAAATTGTTCTGCTATCGAACAACAATTAAATGTTTTCACCGGCAATGATGAGATTCTCACCATGTGCGAGAACAAAGGACTGGCAAGTATTAATCGCACTCCATTAGCCATGGGGATATTAAGTGGTAAATATACGAAAGATTCCTATGTTACCAAAGAGGATGTTCGCGGGGCCGGACATAGTTGGGCAGAAGACTGCTTTAAGAATGGAAAACCTAATCCTGAGGCTTTAAATAAACTAAATGCCATCCGTGATATCTTAACCAGTGATGGCAGAACTCTAGTGCAGGGTTCTCTAGCCTTTATTTGGGCAAAAAGCGGTGTCACCGTACCAATTCCTGGTTTTAAAACAGTACAACAGATTGAGGAAAATGCCAAAGCTATGGATTTTGGTCCGCTTACACCTGCGCAAATGAAAGAGATTGATGCACTATTGAAGTAATTTTAATCAAGTATGGACATAATTTGGGTATTGTGAAAGATTCATTGTTTAAACTGATAGTATTTAACCATAGCGATTTCATAACACAAGAATATATTGATACAACTAATGGGTGCATACGCACCCATTTTTAGTTATCCTACCCTTATCGATTTGCAAGTACTTCTTTCTCATATGCCTCAATTTCTTTAAACCAGCTTTGATTTTCCACCACTCCACACTGTCTGCAGTATTCCATCCATACATCACCAAATGGATATGTCTTGATTTCCTCCTGTAGCATCATAAGTTCAGTTAATCTATTCTCATCCTGTAATTTTATTAATAATTCATTCGGTGTACATAATGCACTTAATAAAGCCTTCTGCCAACTACGGAAGCCAATGGTCCATGCCGCAACCCGATTAATACTTGCATCAAAATAATCTAATGCCATATTGACACGATGAAGCGCATTATTACGAATTATTTCCTTTGCCATCTCTTTTGTTTCATCATCAAACAATACGACATGATCTGAATCCCAGCGTACTGGTCTTGTGATATGAAGTGCAATTTCCGGATAGAAACACAAAAGTGCTGGAATCTTATCCGATACCACTTCAGTCGGATGGTAATGGCCATTATCCATTAGTGGCATACATTTATCTGCATGTGCCGCTGCAAAACTTAAGGTGAACTCTGCAGAACCGACGGTATAGGACTCTACACCAATTCCAAAAACCTTTGACTCTACACATGGTTTTACCAATTGAAAATCATATGGTTCAGACAATATTTGCTCAATGGAATCTTTATAACGCATTCTTGGTCCCATTCGATCAGCAGGAATATCCTTATATCCGTCACCAGTCCATATATTCATGACACATGGGATACCCGTCTCTTTAGCAAAGTACTCAGAGATACGGATACATGCCTTACCATGTCGAATCCAGAAATTTCTGATTTCTTCATCTGGACTAGAAAGTGTTAGTCCATCCTTCACCTTTTTATGAGAGAAAAAGGTAGGATTAAAATCAATACCAAGATTATGTTTTTTTGCAAATACCACCCACTTTTCAAAGTGCTTTGGCTCAAGCTTATCGCGGTCTACAAACTCACCCTTATTGAAAATAGCATAGCATGCATGTAGATTCAATTTAATCTTACCAGGACATAATTCCATGACTTTTTCCATGTCTTCCATCAGTTCTTCTGGTGTCCTTGCCTTTCCAGGATAATTTCCAGTTGTCTGAATGCCACCTGTCAGTGGTCCATCGTGATCAAAACCTGTCACATCATCTCCCTGCCAACAGTGAAGAGAGACTGGTATTTCTTTAAGTTTGGCAATCGCTGCATCCGTATCTACTCCAATACTTTGATACAGCTCTCTTGCTGTTTCATAACGTTCTTTTGCTGTCATCTCGTTTTCTCCTTATATTCTTGTTATACTTTTGTTCCTTATTTTGATGGATATATGCCTATTTCAAAGGAATGATATACACTAGTTCGCGCATCTTGTAGATTCTTAAACACCCCATCTGCAATCATTTGAGCCACTAGATTACCTATTGCCGTTGCTTCCGTCGGTCCTGCATAAACGGGTCTGTTTGTATACTTTGCAGTAAGCTGATTTAAATAGGATGCATTGGCACCACCACCAATAACATGGATTTTGTCATATCGTTTTCCTGTAATCTCTTCAATTTCATCTATTGTTTCTGCATAGCATTTAGCCAGGCTGTTATAGATGACAGATGCTACCGCTGCTATTCCCTGTGGTTTTTCCTGCCCACACTCCTCACATGCTTTCTGTATTTCATTTGTCATGTTATCTGGAGCCAGAAACCTAGAATCATTGCAGTCTACGATAGATGTTATCTTCTCCTTTGAGGCCAATGAACAGATAGTCCCAAAATCCATATCCTTAGCAATTTCTTTTTTCACTGACTGTATCATCCAGAGGCCCATAATATTCTTCAAATACCGGAAACGATAATCATATCCGCCTTCATTGGTCAGATTACTATGCATGCTTTTTAGGGAATAGTTAGCAGTAGGCAGCTCTGTTCCCATGAGAGACCAAGTCCCAGAACTGATATACAATACATTCTGATCATTACTTGGTACAGCCATCACTGCTGAACCGGTATCATGTGTGGCTGGAAGCACTACCTTGCAGTTATATCCAATTTCCTGTCTAATTTCCTGTGTCAATTCACCCAGCTCACTGCCAGGTACACTGATTGGCTGAAAAATATGTGCTGGATACCCAAGGGCTTCAATCAGTTCATGATCCCAATCTTTTGTTATAGGGCTGACCAGTTGGGTTGTGGTTGCATTAGTATACTCGGCCACTGCTGTTCCAGTCAGAAGATAGTGAAAATAATCTGGTATCATCAACATTTTCTTTGCTCTACTTAATTCCTTAGGTCTTCGCTTCTTCAGAGACATCAACTGATAGATTGTATTGAACAGTTGCTTTTGAATACCAGTCCTCTGATATAGTTCTTCCTCTTGTATACACCGATATACCTCTATATCCATACCAACTGTTCTATCGTCCCGATAGGCAACAGCATTACCAATTCGTTTATTTTTCTCATCCAGAAGAACAAAATCTACAGCCCAAGTATCAATCCCTACACTGACCGGTATTTTACCAAGCTCTCTGCACTTCTTCATTCCCGTCTTGATTTCCTCAAACAACTGATCCACATCCCATACTAGCTCATCCTCTAGTCTTATCATCCCATTAGGAAAGCGATGGATTTCCTCTAGAATTATTTTTCCATTCTCCAGATGTGAAAGGATATGCCGTCCACTGGATGCACCAATATCAATCGCTAAATAATATTTTTCCATTGCGATCCTCCAATCCTAAATCTATTTCTATGTGTTTATCATACAATTAAATAGAGACAAAAAAAAGAACACCATTTGTTTAAAAAAGTGTCCTTATTTGTAGCTTAATCTATATTTTCTTGGTGTAGTACCAAATCTATTTTGAAAGATACGATGAAAATAACTGATATTGTCATAACCAACTGCCAAACCTATGTCTGATATGGACATAGAGGTAGTCGTGAGTAGATAGGCTGCCTGATTCAATCTCTTTGTCTGAAGCAGTTCCGTGTATGTCTTGCCAGTAAGCTTCTTGATTTCTTTTGACAACCAAAATAAATCATAATTAAGTTGTTTTGCCAACTGTGATAATTCTCCACTACGGTATTGCTCTTCAATATAACTTAATACTTTAAGAACTAGCTTCTGTGAGTCACTAGTTGCATCCGTTTCCAGTTTGTCCATATGGTTCATAAGCTGGAGAAAAAGTAATCCCATAGTAGCCTGATTAATGCTTCTTTTATTGGGCTGCTTATATACGATAGTCCATATTAAGTTCTCTATCAGATTCTGTACAGGGAGAATATCCGCTACCTTAAAATGCATATATCCAGAAGTCTCATTTTTCCCACGTAGACAATCTATAACAAAGTCCCGAAGCTGATTCTCCTCATCTTCAATCATTCTTAATTCATAATCAAAAAATTCCGGTAAAATAATAAAATTAACTGCGATATCATTTTCCCCTGCAGGAAGTATTTCCTGGGTGGCCCTCTGATTCAGAATCAGCAGTTCCCCTTGATCAAGGATGACATCTTCATTATTAATAATATGATGTGTGCTTCCTTGGCACATAAAAATCATTTCAATATAATTATGTGAATGTCTTGGGAAGTGAACAAATCTCGTATGAGTTCTAACAGATATCAGCTTCCCTGCCTCTAACAGCTTTTCTGCATCTATAACATCATCTGTGGCTGACATATACAAGTCTTTATCAATTCCATTGTTTCCGTCTAATATTTTCTGCTCCTCAGGTGTTACCTTCTGTAACTCTGCTAATAGTTCTTTCATCATAGTCATTCATCCTTATTGTTATATATGTATATTATATCAAGCCCATATATTGTAATCAATATTTAAAAAATTGTATTTATCACGAGAATCCGTACTCCTAGGGTTTCAGGACAAAACACTTTTTGTAGCAAGCATCTCTGTTTCCTTATTGATATGGTATCTGTAACTAAGTCACTTACAATGCAAAGTAAAATAGTATTCTATTTTAAATATAGGAAGACATTCGATACAAATGTATGTATACACTAAATTAACAATAGATGTCTTACATCAATACAATTACTTGATGTAAGACATCTATTCGTGATTATAAAGAATAAAATTTGATAATACCTTATATTAATTATGCTTATTCCAGTTTGCTTATTACTGGATAGAAATTGCAATACTTTAAATAGAATGCGTTATAATATTTTACGGATTTCTCATTTGGTTTATAGATAATACACTTTTCTGAACTCTGCAAGGCATTCGTAAATGTTTGGTAGTTTGGTAAGATACCCTTGTCAATCATTACTGCCGCCGCGATTGCCACAGAGGGCAAAAATTCACTATTGTTATATACAAGTACCTCATGATTTAACATGTCCGACAAAATCTGGCACCACACCACACATCGCCCACCACCACCTATGATAGATATCTTGTTAGGCTTACGTCCTATACTTTCCATTCCTTGTCGAATAGAATATGCCACACCTTCCAAACATGCTCTTGCCATATCCTGCTTTGTTGTCTCTGGTGTTATCCCAATATAACTACCTTTAATATTAGCATCCATAATAGGGAATCTTTCGCCTGCAATATAGGGAAGGAACATAACCCCATTGCTTCCAACACTACTATTCTCAAGTAGTTCATTGATATGTTCATATTTATGATCCTGCATGTGATCAGGTGTTAATGTTTTGCTTATCCATTTATGCACATTTCCTGCATTTAGGAATGGTACAACATTAATATACAAATCTTGTTGAATCGCTGCAAGGTTAAATACCCCTTGTCGATTCAATACATCATTGGAAACGCAGGCAATCCAACCGGAGGTTCCAAGATTAACATTATATTCACCATCTTGGGAAATCCCACTTGCCAAAGTAGTTGCACCTGCATCCCCTGTTCCAATATAAACAGGTGTCCCCGCTTCATAACCGCTTACTAAAGCTCCCTTCTCAGTAATTACACCTGCTTTTTCATCTGTATAGGCTAAACGAGGCAATAATTCTGAATGCAATTGCAGTACATCTACCCAATTTATCATCCATTTTTTTCTATGGATGTCCATGAGACCCGTTGTTGCACCCGTAGTAACATCTGATACATGGCAATTGGTAAGTTTGGCAATGATGTAATCTTTCGAACTAAATAGTACCTTATAAATTGTTTGATATACATCCGGCTTATTCTGCTTTATCCAAAGTAATTTAGCAAAAGGGATAGAACCATTAAAGTCATTTCCAGTAATATTGGAAATACTATCATAGCCAATGATACTGGCTATTTCTCTTGCCTGTAGTTCTGCCCGACCATCGGAGTAAAGAATGGCATGATCAATTGCATTATTCTCACGATCCACTAAAATGATGTCCTGCATCTGACCACTCATAATAATACCAATAATATCAGACTTGTTATACTGCAAAACCATACTTTGTGAAATTTTGATAAAGGCATCGTACCAATCATCGGGATTTTGTTCTTTCATGTCGCCATTAAATATTGTTTCAATATCCTGGCTATCCGAATAGACTGGTTCTCCATTTTCTGAGACGAGAACCCCCTTAACTGCAGTTGTCCCTATATCAAATGTTGCAATATATCTCATTCTTACCTCGCTCCTTCGGTCGCTTTCTTTAACAGGTCTACTAAATTGAGCAATGCTTCAAGAGAATTCTTTCGCTCTTTCATCATAGCTGTACCCACAATCACACCGTCAAATCCTTGCATCAGCAACTCCTTGACTCTTTCTGGTGTTGAGATTCCAAATCCCGCAAATACATTCACATGCTCATATTGTTTTGCTTCTCTTAATAATTGCGAGTAATTATCTGAAGTAACTTTCATTCCAGTAGGACCTGCATATAGCATTTGGTAGATTAGTGCATTATTCTCTAAGCTCTGGTGAATCTGATGAGAGTCCATATTCGGTCTAATAAATCCTACCACATCAACCTCATAGTTCATTAATTGGTTCTCCAACTCCACCCGTTCTTCAAAGGTCATATCTGGAATAACTAATGCATCAATCAGTTTTTCCTTTGCAAGTTCATGACAAAAGCCATTTTCCATAATGTCATTTTCATAAGCCATTAACCATATAGGACTCTCTATTTCTTTACGAAGCTTTATCCAAAATGCAAGATCTGTTGAGATGTTCCTATCAATCACTTGATGTGCATGTTGAATTACCTCTCCATCAGCCAAAGGTTCCTTTGCCGGATATCCAATTTCAAAGATATCCATATTGGCTTTCTCACATTCACGTATTGTATCATAGAAGCTATCTTTGTCCGGATATCCAGCTGTAAAATATCCTACTAAAATATGTCCCTTTTTTTTAAGTATCTCTTTATTTTTTATAGATTTTATAATTCTCATTTCGCATCACCACGACCAATCTTCTGGGCGATGACAGCTAATATGATGATACATCCCGTTATTACATCCTGCATAAAAGAAGGTACTTGAAGTATTGTTAGTCCATTGGCTAAGATACCAAGAATTGCGGCTCCAATAAAAGTTCCCCAGACATTTGGAACTCCTTCACGAAATACTGTAGTCCCTAAATACACTGCTGCATAGGATTGTAGAAAATATCCGTCGCCACCAGTTGGATGGGCAGAACCTAGTCTAGATGCCATTAGCATTCCTGTTGTAGCAGAGAGCATTCCACATAATGCAAATGCATATCTTTTATATTTCTTAACATTGATTCCAGCTACCTTAGAAGCTTCTTCACTTCCTCCAATGGCATATAACTTACGTCCAAAGGCTGTGTGACGCATAACAAACCAGAAAATAAGAATCACACATATCATAATAATGGTTAAAATAGGTACTCCTAGCACGTTTTTACTCCCAAGAATAGTAAAGTTCTTTGGAATACTTTCAAACACAGTGGCACCACCTGTGATCCAAAATGTGAAGCCACCTATTATCGTGCTTACACCAAGTGTCGTAATAAAGGATAATATTTTGAACTTCGTAATCAGCCATCCATTGAGCCATCCAATTACAAAACATAATATTACAGGTGCTAGGAAACATAGTATCATTGGCATCCCTGCTACCGCTAATTTGGCTGCTACTACTCCACCTAAGCTTGCTAGGGCTCCAACCGATAAGTCAAACTCACCTACACTCATGGCTAAGGTAGCTCCTAGTGCAATAACAACTAACAGCGAAATCTGTTTTGATATATTAATAAAGTTTGATAACGTAAAGAATGCATCCGGGCGCAATATACTGAATATTATCACTACTACAATACCCGCAAATATAGTACCATAGGCTTGAAATATTTCGGATAGTGATATCTTCTTTTTCATGACTAAACAGTCCTCTCTTCTTATAAATTATTTCTCATCTGCATAGCATGCCGCCAGAACTGTCTCAGCAGTAAGATTTTCATTTTTAAATATTTGCTTCGTAAATCCATGAGCCATTATTTGTATACTATCTGCTACATCTAAAACTTCTTTTAAGTCAGATGATACAAACAATACTCCATTACCCTCGTCTGCCTTATTACGGAGAAGCTTATGAATTTCTGCTCTTGTTACGACATCCACCGCTTGGGTTGGTTCATCACATAATAGTACTTTGGGATCTGACATAAGCGCTTTTGCAAATACAACCTTTTGTTGATTACCTCCAGAGAGCTGTAATACCGGTTGATTCGGGCCTTCTGTCTTAATACTTAAACCTTGTATCTTATCAATCGTATCAGAAATTTCTTTCTTATCATTAACAACCCCAAGTGTGGCATAATTATCTATGGTTGAAAGTACAACATTTTGTTTTACATTAAGGCTGCTAACCAATGCTTTTCCTCGTCGGTCTTCGCATATCAATACCATACCGTTTTTTATAGAGTTTGCAGGTGTAGGCTTATCGATTGTCTTACCGTCCAAGGTTATCTGTCCACTTAAAAGAGGCCTATACCCATAAATACACTCCAACATCTCAGTACGTCCACTACCACCTAATCCAAAAATACCGAGGATTTCTCCTTTATGTACAGTTACATTAGCTTTTTTCACTATATGATCTTTTGATTGCAGGTTTTCTACTGTTAAGAGTGGTTCACCAATATTCTTATTAGTAACTACCTTTTCGCTTACCCAATTATCTGTCATTAACGATACTAGTTTATCCTTATCCATATCTTTTGTTTCAACAGTCTTTACCATTTGACCATTCTTAAATACAGTAATACGGCTAGTCAATCGAAAGATTTCATCCATACGATGTGTTACATATAGAATAGCAGTCCCTTTCGCTTTTAACTTCTCTAGGATAGCAAAGAGTACTTCTGACTCTTTATCTGTCAAGGAAGCGGTAGGTTCATCTAGTATTAAGAGCTTACAATCTGTCATCATGGCGCGAATTATTTCGACTAATGTCTTTTGTGGCGGTGTCAAGAATGTAGCAGGAATAGTAAGGTCTATATCAATACCTAGCTCCTTAGCGACTGTTTCCACTCTTCTTCGCATCTTTTTCCAGTCAACAGAAACTCCATTTCTCTTTTCATATTCTAAGCCAAGATATGCATTCTCTATTCCATTAAACGCAGGAATCAAATTTCTGTCTTGATGAATTACATTAATCCCTATTTGACGGCTTTGTTGCGGATTTGTAATGGCTACCTTTTCGCTATTCCAGATAATTTCACCCTGATCCATATTGTATACACCTGTTAGTATTTTTATTAAGGTTGATTTACCGGCACCGTTCTCTCCTACTAACCCGTGAATTTCCCCTTCTTCAATCTGGAAGTTGATATCCTTTAGTGCATACATATTACCAAATTTCTTTGTGACTTGTTTGGTTTGCAAAAGCATTTGTTTTCACTCCTTATATGCTCTCATTTTTCACAGTGCATTATTTCTCTTTTGTAATGAGTGTAGCTGGAGCATACTTTTCACCTTTTTCCACATTATCCCCATTAAACATTTTTACCATATCATCAAATACGAGTTTTGCCATTCCTTCAAAATTCTGAGCTAGTGTTGCTTTAAGATTTGTACCTTCTTTAATTAAGGTAACTGCTTGTTCATTACCATCCACACCAACTACAAGTACTTCATCTCTACCAGCATCTTTTAAAGCTTGTGTCGCACCAATTGCTGGTTCATCCCATCCACACCAAATTGCTGTAATAGAATCTTTTTCAGGATTAGCAAGTAAAAGATTTTCTACGGTATTTCTAGCGTTATCAATTGGTCCAGATGCTTCTACATGTTGCTCTGTAATTAATTTAATATCTGGATAATTAGCAATCAATTTATCAAAGGCTTCTGATCTTTTTACAACTCCTGGATGAGGACGATGTGTCAAGGAAATAACGGTACCTTTTCCTTTCATCAGATCATCAAACAGATACTTTGTAATGGTTTCACCCATTGCATAATTATCACTTGTTGCATTCATCATCATTCCATCCATAAAACCACTGTCACATCCAAATACTGGAATACCGGCGTCAAATGCACTCTTTAATTGTGTTTCCACTTGAGTTGGATCTGCGCTTACTAATACAATTGCATCTGTCTTTGATGACACAACATCTTCTATTCTACTTGCTAATGCTGCAAAATCATTTTTTGTATCTACAACATTTACTTTCATTCCTTCTTTCTCCATAGAAGCCTTCATATATTCAACCATCTGGTTGGTGGTAACGGAACCTAAATATGGGGTAAGAATAGATATTTGCTTTCCTTCTGGACCTTTTTTATCAGATGATGAGCTACCACATGCTGATAAACTTAATACCATTGCTAATACTAATAACATACTCATTAATTTTTTTCCTTTCATTCTAAAACCCTCCTAATTTTATAATTGTTTGGCAGTATTCATATCTGTCATAAAAACATCAATGTAACCACTTTGTAGTGAAGCCTTGATAGATGCAACTTTGCTATCTCCAATTGCGCATGCAATTGTTTTACTTTTTTTAATATCACTCAATGTTTGTCCAATGGAACGTTTTGATAACTCTGTCTCAATGATCTTACCTTCTGAGTTTAAATAGGACGTACAAACGGATGCTACAGCTTCTGATCTTTTAAGACTTTCAATATCTTCCTGCGTATATGCACCAGCTCTTACATTTGTTGAATCCATATTCACTTGGCCTATTCCAATAATTGTTACATCGCAATGCTTTCCTCGCTGTAAAACACTTGCTATTTCAGGCTCATTCCTAAATATTTGACATGCTTGTTCATTTTGTACAATCACCGGAGCGTTCAACACAAAGGACTTTCCTCCTGTTTTTTCAGCAAACTTCTGAGCAATTGTATTGGCGTGCCATTCCGGATTAATTGCCCCTATTCCACCAACCAGCGGAATAAAATCTAAACCATGTCGTTCAAAATCAGTTACTGCATTTAATAGGCTACTAATTGTCTGTCCACTCATAACCCCAATTAAATCGTTATCTCGTATATATGCATATAAATGTTTTGCTGCTTGCACACTAAATACTTCAAATCTATTCGATCCCATTTCACTTGTTGTATCAACGACGAGAGCATCTTTAATCTTATACTTCTTAATCAGTTCGTTCTCAAGCCTTGTCTCTTCTGCATAAGGGTTATTAATAGTGATCGATACTATATTATTTGATCTTGCATTTGCCAAAAGACGGCTAATCTGTGGTCTCGATATTCCAAGTTGCGCCGAGATTTCTTTTTGGCTCAAATTCTGTTCATAATATAGTTGGCAGACCTTTATCACTATTCTTGTATCATCCGTTATTGCCATAGAAGCTCCTTTCTTTTGAAATTTTGTTCATCCATAGAAATATATTTCATAGTTCTTTTATAACATCTTTCGACATTTATGTCAATTAATTACGACATTTTATGACATGAAACTAATTTCAAGGTGTATTTTAATGTATTATATTCGCGTATATTCAGTTGCTTTGTATTTTTAAGGCTTCATGTCTATTGGTATACGCCATAATCTATCTTTTTGGTTCTTACAATGACATTAAAGTTATTGCTTAATCAAAACAACAAAAAAAAGAACCATCATTTCTGATGATTCTTCTCACTTCATATCTTCAAAACTACACATTGTATCATCCATCATTTTTGATTAAGCCCTCGACCTATTAGTAACAATCAGCTACATATGTTGCCATACTTCCACCTTTGTCCTATCTACCTTGTCGTCTTCAAGGGGTCTTACTAGCTTATGCTATGGGATATCTTATCTTGAGGGGGGCTTCACGCTTAGATGCCTTCAGCGTTTATCCCGTCCAAACTTGG
>JAEZPG010000009.1 GCA_023413555.1 Bacillota bacterium
CCTGAAACATAAACATGGAAGAAACACCGATGCATATTAACTTTCCAAGTTGGTCCTTAGCTTTTCTAGCTGTCATCAAACACATAAATATGATGATAGACAACAATAATAGAATCAAACAACCTCCTATAAAGCCAAACTCTTCACCTATAACACTCCAGATAAAATCACTTTCATTCACACCTACAATAGAATAACTTCGTGGAGTAGATGGCCCTTCTGATAATAACTTTCCATATAACGAACCAGTACCTATTGCCTGTATAGAGCATAATTGTTGCCAGTTCTCCCTGAGAGCATATAAAGGATTATCTGGCTGAGTAAAGGCAATTAAACGCCGTACCTGATACTCTTCTAGTAGAAAACTGCTCCCTGGTTGGAGCAAGTACCATCCAAATGCAATAATACTTGGAATCATAACTCCTAAAGTGGGAAGAACTATCTTATAACTTAATCCAGCAGCAAAAATTGTGATAACAAATATAAAAATCATTACCATACTAGAGGATAAGTCAGGCTGTTTGAAAATCAGTAAAGTAGGTATAATTGTTATGGCACCAGAGATTAACACTACATAGAATTTGTTCATCTTGTTTTCCATTTTGGTAAATACTACAGCAAGCAACAATATTAGTGATATCTTTGCTAATTCTGAAGGTTGAAGTGTCATTACCTTTAAATCTATCCAACGATAGCAATCGGTAGTTAATTTCGTTCCTAATGGTGAGTATTTAACTAAAAATAGCATTATTATTACTACTACATAATAAAAGGCTGCAAACTTAGCAACAAAGTGATAGTCAATTAGCGTCACTGTTGCTATGATAATTAAACCAAAAACTAGGCCGAATAACTGCCTAAGATATATGGAATTAGCACCTGACAGTTTTATAGCATATGCACTGATTAAAGACAAGATACATACAACTATTACCAATGCTAGGTTTAAATTTTTGAAATTAAATTGTTTAAAATTAAACATGGAAATTCATCCTTACGATTTCTTACCCGTCTTTAGATCTTTAATAGGAATATTGGCGAATAATGCAGGGACACTGCCATTATTCCCTTCAGATTCGGTCTGGGTGATTTTAATATCTAGTCCTGCAGTATCTATCTCAACGTATTTAGAGATCACTGCAATGATATCGTTTTTAATCTGTTCCATAATCTCCGGGGAGCAGTTAGCTCGATCAGAGACTAATACCAGTTTAAGTCTGTCTTTTGCAACAGAACTGGAAGTTTTCTTTTTGAAAAAATCTGCAAAACTCATAATCCTTCCCCCTCATTAGTTTTTCTTTAATAGATGAGCCAGTTTACTCATAATTCCAGATTTAACATTAAGATCTAATAAAGGAACTTCTTCTCCCGTAATTCTATGACAAATGTTCATGTAAGCTTTACCTGCTAAGCTTTCAGAACCAACTAAAGGTTCACCTTGATTGGTAGAAACTACTATATTTTCATCATCAGGTACTACACCAATTAAATCAATGGCAAGAATCTCAACAACATCATCAGCTGACATCATATCACCACGTTTTACCATATCAGTGCGGAGACGATTCACAATTAAGTTTATCTTTTTAATTTCATGTGCCTCCAAAAGACCAATAATACGGTCTGCATCACGAACAGCAGATACTTCAGGGGTAGTCACTACTAAGGCACTATCAGCACCTGCAATGGCATTCAAGAATCCCTGTTCAATTCCTGCTGGACAGTCAAGTATGATAAAGTCAAACTCACCTTTCAAATCTTCTGCTAATTTTCTCATCTGTTCAGGAGACACTGAATTCTTGTCCCTTGTTTGGGCAGAAGGTAGTAGGTAAAGATTTGGATATCTCTTATCCTTAATCAAAGCTTGTTTGATACGACAATTTCCTTCAATAACATCTACCAAATTGTAAACGATACGATTCTCAAGACCCATAACCACATCTAAGTTTCGAAGGCCTATATCTGTATCAATTAATACTACTTTCTTGTTTAACTTTGCTAAACCAGTTCCCACATTTGCTGTAGTGGTGGTTTTTCCTACTCCACCTTTTCCAGATGTTACTACTATCACTTCACCCATTTAAGCATCCTCCAAACTATTTCTTACTAATATAAATTAATATCATTAATTACATCTTTCGTCAATGGCTCAATATATATATTACCATTCTCAATAAATGCAATTTTAGCTTCTTTAGCAGTCTCCTTTTGAGGTTTATCAGGGGCTCTGCCAAGAATGTCTGCAATACGAATCTGTACTGGCTTCATGTCGAGTGCAACTACGAAAGCATTTTCATTGCCAGCAGCTCCTGCAAATACATTTCCTTTTAAGCTCCCCAGTATAATGACATTACCTTTAGAAACAACTTTTGCCCCAGCATTGACATCACCAATAATTATTATGCTTGTCTCAGATTCTAAAGCTTGTCCGGAACGAAGGTTTCCTTTATAAAACTGTCCAGTGCTGGAGGACAACTCCATTAACCGATCGTTTAGTGATTTCTTAAACTGATTTTCCAGGGCTTCATCATTTGAAACAATGCACATAATTTTTAAATCGGAGTTAGCATTGATAATATCTAATATTTCTCTCTCCTCATCCGTGGAGAGTTCTCTTCCTTCAAAGCTGATGGCCATTGAAGCATTTCCTAAAAACTTCTTGGACTCAGAAAATTTATTTGCAATATTCTGCTTTAATTCATTAAAAGGTATCTGACCATCCAGTACAACTATAATTCCTGATTTGGTACCTTTGATTATTACCGAATTATTCATAAAACCTCCTAATTGATTTCATAAATTATGCGAATGAAATCATGGAGTACAGAAAAACCTGTACTCACATATATTTAGTCATGTAGAGCAGTATTGAGTTCAGGAGCTTGTACTTTCTCCTTTAGTAGAGCCTTTCTACCCTCTACATCAAAATAATATTTATAAACATCCCTAGCCAGTTCGGCAGCATTACCAGAAGTATATCCATGAGGAATTACAGAGGTAACACTAATTTCAGGATTCTCGTAAGGAGCATAGGATACAAATAATGCATGATCTGGAAGTTTCTTGTTCTCTTGCGCGGTACCGGTTTTTCCGGCTACTTTGAAGTCAAAATCCTTAAATAGTTTTTTAATGGAGCTTTTGTCCCCGTTAACCGCCATATTCATGCCATTTAATACAGCATTCCAATAGGATTCGTTAACATTATTAATCTCTTGATATACCTTAGGCTTATTCTCCAATACAGCCTTACCATTGATATCTACTACCTTGTTAACAATTGATAAATCATATACGGTTCCTCTGTTGGATAATCCGGTTACATATTTAGATAAGCTTGCAGGCGTAAAGTTATTTGTACCTTGTCCAATGGCGGAACGAACACCTTGTTCATCAGAAACTTTACTTGTATATTCAGATTGTAATTCGATTCCTGTCGGTTTACCAAAGCCAAACATCTTGGCGTACTTACCCAACTTGGATAACGTTAAATCATCATGATAAGCACTATTCTTCCAACCTAAGTCCCAACCTAACTGATAGAAGAAGTAGTTACAGGATACCATAAGAGCCTCTGAGACATTGACATCACCATGACTGCCTGATCCAATCCAACAACGTGGAGAAGGATTAATCTCATCAAATACTAAATCGTCATGAATCTTCTTTTCAACGGTAATTTCATTCTCCTGTAAACCTACGATAGAGACTAACATCTTATATGTGGAACCAGGTGCTGTCAACTGTTGAATCGGACGATTAATCAAAGGAAAGGCATCACTGGCAAGCAATTTTGAGTAGTAAGTGGAATCAATACGGTTTGCTAACTTATTATTATCATAACCAGGGTAGCTAACCATAGCTTTTACAGCGCCTGTATTAGTATCTGTTACTACAATGGAACCGGAGCATGGATTTAAAGCTAATTGTCCAGGCGTAATCTCAAGTTTAGTTATCTTCTCACGAATAAATGTATAAGCAGAGGTGGAGCCACGCTTTAAATTGTTAATGGCTTTCTCATCATATTTTAACACATCTTGATCAAATAATAAAAGACAAATTTCCTCTCCAGTAATTTTTTTATCTGCTATCATATATTTGTAGAGGAGCTTATTGAAATCTTTGTTTAAAGTAAGCTGCTCTACCATGTAATCCATCAGAGCTTCATAGATTTCTCTAGAATCATAATACCCCTGCGGATCACTAAATATTTTACGATCGATTAGGTCATTTCCTAAAGCGTATTGGAGAAATTCGCTTATAGTAATGGTACCTGCAGTGTAAGCTTTATAAGTTTCATCCTCTTTATCTATTGATTCAGTCAGAAGAATATTATTATCCACTAGGAAATCATAGAAATAGTTTAGGTATTCCTGATATTCATCAGTCTGACTCTTAGTTTTATCAGGTGAGGAATAGCTTAATATACTGCGAAGCTTTTTAAATACAGAATCTCTTCTGCTTACTAACTTATTATACACATTTTTCTCAGTGGAAGTTGCAGTGCTTTCTGAGAATTTGTTAATATTTAATATCTCATTATCAATAAATGAATAATAAACATTTTTTATAGGAATTACTTGTTCAGTGGAATTTCCTTTCTTAACGGTCTCATTATCATTAGGATGGATTTTCGTCAAAAGGATACCGGCAAGTTCCTTTTCTATCAATGTATAGCAAGCATTCTGAAGATCAGCATCAATAGTTAGATAAACATCGCTACCACCTTCAGCCTGCTTAGTTGTGGTGGAGTTTTCAATTTGGTTATCAGAATTTAATGTGACGGTATTGGTACCTTTATTACCATGAAGATATTTTTCAAAATCAGCCTCGATACCAGTTTTTCCAAATTGATCGCTTCTGGCATAGATTTTACTTCGTCCATCCTCCTCGGTATTCATAGTTGACCAAAGCTCATCACTGATAGAACCGGTATAGCCCAAAATCTGAGCCATGGAATATGCATACTTATCCGTGTATTTACGTGTGGTTCTCATTTCAATATCAAGACCAGGCAAATCACCAGAGTATTCTTTAATGGCAGTTACAGTGGCTTCACTGACATTGTCTGCTATGTCTAAGGCAACTGCATTATTGTATCCATTCAAGTATTTTTCAAAGCGAATGGCCATAATTTTATAGGCTTCTTGCTTTGTATATTCAGAAGAAATATTAAAACCTAAGCTATTGGAGCTTGTGTCATAGCGAAGATAATCAAACACTTCTTCCGCTGTAGAATTAAGTTGTTTTTCAGATAAACTTTTTATATTAGATAAAGCATACACATCTCTTTTAAAACTTTTTAAAGCATTACCTTCTTTTGTAAAGGTAACATTATCATTTTTATCAATTGCAAGACCAAAGTCTATGTTAATGGAATCACCATTACTTTCAATGATATGAATAATCTTATTTAGCATAGCATTTAATGTTTCATTACTTGAAATACTATCTGTATCCATTAGTGTCACAGAATACGTAATGTCATTATAAGCAAGAAGTACGCCGTTACTATCATAGATATTACCGCGAGTAGCCGGAACATCTACCTCTTTTGTCGAATTGGCGGTGGCTTGTTCCCTATATACTTCTCCCTTAACAATTTGCAGGGCAAAAAGACGATAGACTAATACGCCAAACAACATCAGATAAATCAAAGTGATAGGAAGAAGCCTAGAAGTCACAAGAGCTTTAATTTTTTCTAGAATGGTATCAATCATATGGTCTCCTTTCCAGATTTTTGTTCCAAACGAATAATGATAAAATGAATTAGCTTATACAATAGAATAGATACTAAAACAGTATAGACTAATTCAGGAAGCATAATATTAATAAAATAATATGGTAGATTAGTGCGATTTCTCAATAAAAATGTAAGAATATAATATAAGAAATTATAGAAAATATCGCTTAATCCAACCAACAAAATGGGAATCGTATAATCATCCCTGTAATAAATCTTATTGCAAAGGCCAACTAAATATCCTACCAGCATATAAATGAGCCCATATACACCGATTAAACTGTTATATTGACAATCAACTAATAAGCCCAGGAATAAACCTAGAAACATAGCCTCAACTTTGCCACGCATATATCCAATAGCAACCACAATAATTAATATTAAATTAGGAACGACATTGGCCAGTGCTATTTTTTGCAACACAGTGGATTGTAAAAGATAACAAACCAGAATTAATGCCATCATGTAAAGAAATCGTTTCATAGTTACCATCCTTTATTTTGAACTCTTCTCATTATCTTTTGAGGGCTCATTAGGATCCGCTTTTATCATCGGCTCTTTTAATTTGGTAATAACCAAAACAGTTTCAAGTTTAGAAAAATCAACAGCAGGTCTGATAGTTCCAGACTGGCTCATATTATTGGAATCTAAAGCTACGTTATCAACATATCCGATGAGTATGCCAGGCAGGAACTTGTTGCTTACTTTAGAGGTAACAATTTCATTTCCTACTTCTACAACTACGTCCTTCTTAATAGTATTCATCTCGATGAGGCCGCTGCCAAATAACTCCAAATTACCCTGAATATTACAGGTGTCACCGGTATCTCTAAACATACCACCAACGTTGCTGGCATCATCTACAATCAGACGAACAACAGAGTAGTTTTTACCTACTGCTGTTATAATGCCTACTAAACCTTCATCTGCAATAATATTCATGCCAACTAACAAACCATCTTCAGCACCTTTATCGATTGTGATGGTACTATACCAGTTGTGTGGATCATAACTGATTACTGTAGCAGCCACCTTCGGATAAGTTTTATAATTCTGGTCAAGCTTATAAAGCTTACGATAAGTATCAAGCTCATGCTTGTCCTGAAGTAGATTATTATTTTCTGTCTTTAACTGATTAATCTCCTGTTGTAATGTCTTATTTTCTTCTGTTAGTTTTTCTACAGAATTAATCAGCTCAACTTTGGAATGAATGAAACTTCCAATCTCGTTAATTCCCTTTTGCATAGGCGTCATGACCCTTCCTACCAATGTCTTGGCAGGGGCAATTGCCTCACTATACTTAAATGATACAAATATCAGAATTAAGCATAGCACAGTTAATCCTAACAGAATATATCTAGGTGCTATGTTAATCTTTAACCGACGTCTCATAGGAAACTCCCTTCCCTATTATTTTAGTTTTCTTTTTATGGAACCGGATGCAACAATAGATGTCAGAGTTTTTAGATTGGCGTCATCTATAATTGTACCAAGTCCATTAATTACTGCATTGGCAGGGCTTGGACAGATATTCACTTTAAGATCTGTTTCTTGGCTGATTAGGTTATCTAGGTTACGGATACTGGAGGATCCACCTAAAATATAGATGCCTGAATCAATAATATCTGAGGAGATTTCAGGAGGAGTTCTCTCCAAAATCATCTTAATATTATCTATAATGCTATTCAGATATTCTATAATAGCTTCATGAACCATATTGGATTTAATCTCCATCTCACTAGGAAGTCCTGTTACAACATTACGACCATATACCTTGATAGATCTTTCCTCTAAATTATAAGCGTCTGCCAATTCCTTCTTAATGTTTTCAGCAGTTTTATCCCCAATTAGAAGATTATATTTCTTCTTTACATATAACCGGATAGATTCATCCAGTTTGTTACCTCCAATTGGTATCAACTTACTGATGACAATACCACCTAAAGACATAATACTTATTTCAGTTGTATCTGCACCAATATCTACTGTCATGACACCAGAAGCACAGGTGATGTCAAGACCTGCTCCTAATGCAGCAGCAATTGGTTTATCCACAATCCCAACAGATTTGGCTTTAATGCATGAATGGGCAATTAAGTCTTTAAAAGCCATCTTTTCTACTTCAGTAATATCAGTTGGTACTGCTATTATACAATAACCACCTTTAAAGTTGGTTCTTAATATTTTCTTAAATGTCGAGTTTATTAATGTTTCCATATTTGCAATATCTGCAATAACACCGTTACGTACAGGATAAGAAACCTTAATATTACGAGGTGCTTTCTCTAACATCTCATAGGCTTCATCTCCAAATGCAATCACACGTTTTTTATTTTCTATCGCAATTACATTCTTTTCATCAAATACAATCTCGTGTCCTTTACGGTATATTTTTAATGTACTAGTACCTAAATCAATTCCTAATAATCTATTTGTCATTGTTTTCTCCCTTCTAGATCTACAGCAGTCCTTGTTCTTTTAAGCTTATATATTTATTATCCCCAATAATTAAGTGATCCATAAGCTTAATTCCTATTAATACCCCAGCTTCCTTCACCCTCTTGGTTGCAGTCAGGTCCTCATTACTTGGAGAGGGGTCCCCGCTAGGGTGATTGTGTAGAAGTAGAATATTAACTGCACCATGCTTTAATGCATAGATAAAGAGTTCTCTTGGCGCAAGTAAAGAAGCATTTACTGTTCCCGAAGATATTATTTTGTCACCGAGTATCTTACTTTTAGAATCTAGTAAAACAAGCATAATCTGTTCATTCGTAAGATGACGCATGTCCTCCATATAATAACTAGCAACTGAATCGGGAGACAATAGGTGAACACCATCTTTTCTTGTGGCTTTTGCCATCCGTCTAGTGATTTCAGACAGACAGAGAAGCTGAGTTGCTTTGACCTGACCAATACCATGTAACATCATTAATTCATTGTATGTCAAATGGTTCAAACTAAGCAGACCACTATATTCCTGGTCACTGTGAAGAATTCTAGAGGCAAGATGCAGAGCATCCTCTTTCTTAGAACCAGTCCTTAAAATGATTGCCAATAACTCTTCATCGGACAAAGCATGAACGCCCAACCGGTTGAATTTCTCGTAAGGGCGTTCAAATATAGGTAATGATATTGAAGAACTACGTGTTACCATAAGAATAAGCTCCTATCTGTCTCTTCAAGCATCTGCCCCAAATGCCGGCTAACATAAATTGTAAGCTGTTCTTATGAAATAAAATCTTCCACGCTACATTTTAGCATATCTATTATGGTTTGTATACCTTTTTACTAAAGCCGAATCAGATTCTCTTCAAACAAACTTTGGGCAGATTTTAGGATACCTAGTTTTGCGTGGTACCAGGTAAGTCCTCCTTGGAAATATACAGCATAAGGTGGTTTAATTGGAGCGTCAGCAGATAATTCTATGGAACTACCTTGTACAAACGCACCTGCTGCCATAATCACCTCCGCATCGTAGCCAGGCATTGCCCATGGTTCAGGAGTAACAAAGCTGTCTACAGGAGCAGCTGCCTGAATTCCTTTACAGAAAGAGACAACACCTTCTTTTGTTCCAAGTGTTACAGCTTGAATAATATCATATCTTGGCTCACTTCCATTTGGAATGACAGGAAAGCCTAGTCTTTCATATAGATTAGCTGCAAAGATGGCCCCTTTTAATGCACCTGCTACTACAGTTGGAGCTAGAAATAATCCTTGATAAAGAAGGCTATTTATACCTAAGGTCGCTCCCACCTCTTTTCCGAGACCTGGAGCAGTAAGGCGATAGGCTGCTTGGTCTACAAGCTCTTTCTTTCCCACAATATAACCACCGATTGGAGCAAGTCCTCCACCAGGGTTTTTAATCAGTGATCCAACGCATAGATCTGCACCTACATCAGTAGGCTCAATCGTTTGAACAAATTCACCATAACAGTTATCTACCATACAAATCACATCGGGTTTTATAGACTTAATAAAGGTAATTAACTCTCCAATTTTTTCTACAGACAAGGTAGGTCTCGTCTGATAGCCTTTAGAGCGTTGAATGGTTACCATTTTGGTTGCCGGATTAATCGCGGCCTTAATTCCTTCGTAGTCAAAAGTACCCTCAGAAAGTAAGTCAACCTGGCGATAGGTAATACCATATTCTGCAAGTGACCCAGGGGTTTCTCTGATACCAATAACTCCTTCTAAGGTATCATAAGGCTTTCCAACAGGACTTAATAGTTCATCTCCAGGTCTAAGATTGGCAGCTAGCGCAATGGTCAGAGCATGCGTACCACAAGTAAGTTGTGGACGAACTAGGGCTGCTTCTGCGTGGAATACAGAGGCATACACCTCTTCTAAGGTGTCTCTTCCCATGTCGTTATAGCCATAACCTGTAGTAGCTGCAAAATGAATATCACTCACTCTGTTTTTTTGCATTGCCGCAATAACCTTCTGCTGGTTATACTCTGCTAT
Organism: Bacillota bacterium; assembly: GCA_023413555.1. Lineage (GTDB taxonomy): Bacteria > Bacillota > Clostridia > Lachnospirales > Lachnospiraceae > KM106-2. Next base: position 10,202 of record JAEZPG010000009.1, read on the forward strand.
CTGGTCAATGTACACAAAACGTTCTTTTAAGGAATCCTCTATTGTATCGGAAAAGCTTAAGATGTTTTCACTAATCCCCATGCTCTTGTACTGCTCATATAAATACTCTTTCATGTTGTTATCCTTCCCTTTATTCTGTTCGGTCAGACATAGAATATATATTCCTATTCTTTAAGACCTTAAGAATAGCATCTAATTGCTCGTTTGTATCGGTTAGTATATCCTTCTCTATCATGATGACATCCCGTTCTCTTTTAAACCAGGTTAACTGGCGCTTGGCAAAATGTCTAGTATCCCTTTTTAAGATATAAATGGCTTCTTCTAAGGTGATTTCACCATCCAGATATGCTAACAACTCCTTATAACCAAGTCCCTGCATGGATACCAGGTCTCTTGTATAGCCGGCATCCTTTAAGGCTTTCACCTCTTCTAATAAACCTTCTTTAAACATCTGATCAATCCGTGTATTAATTCGTTCATAAAGGACCTTCCGGTCATTGGTCAAAACAAAATAAGCGCTATTATAAGCAGACAGACGATTTTTCTGTTCCTCATTGTGCTTAGAGATTTGCTCACCTGTTTGCTTATAATACTCAATTGCCCGTATGACACGCTTGGAATTATTGGCATGAATAGCTTTGGCACTATCCGGGTCAATTCTCTTTAATTCGGCATGAAGATACTCTGCTCCCTTTTTCTTTAAGGTTTGCTCTAATTGCTTTCTTATCTCGGATTCTCCAGAATTCTCTGCAAAGTCAATGTCGTATAAAAGAGCTTGAATATAAAAGCCGGTACCACCTACAACAATGGGAATTTTCCCTTTCATGTAGATGGTTTCTAGAGCCTCTTTCGCCATTTTTTGAAAAATTACCACATTAAAATCCTCACTTGGATCTAGCACATCAATGAGGTAATGGGGAACGCCTTTCATTTCTGTTGGCAGAATCTTAGCGGTACCTATATCCATTTTGCGGTATACTTGCATCGAATCAGCGGATATGATTTCACCACCAATTATTTTAGCTAAGTTGATAGACAGCTCTGTTTTACCAACAGCGGTTGGGCCTGTTAGTATGATTAATGGTCTAAGACTCATTATATCCTCCTGTAATTACACAATTCGCTTAAATTTCTTTTCTATTTCATATCTGGTCATGGAGATAATAATAGGACGTCCATGTGGGCAAAAATATGGATTTTCTAATGTCATTAAATCATCCAGTAAAGCCTGGAATTCTTCATAAGTCAGCTTATGGTTACCCTTTACTGCTGCCTTGCAGGACATAGAGGCTATTTTTTCTATAATTAGCATTGGTTCTAAGTTATAGTGATCGTCTACTAAGCTGTCAATTAACTCCATGAGTAAAGATTCCTGATTTAAGTTATATAAATCAGCCGGAATTCCCCTAACAGCCCATTCTTTTCCACCGAAATGTTCAATCTCAAAACCAAGATCTTCAAAGAAAGCTTGGTTTTCCTTTATACACTCTTCTTCTCTGGGATTTAAGGAAATGATGATAGGTGGAAGTAACCCCTGAGAAAGTAAAGTTTTTTCACTGTATTCTTTCATTAAACGTTCATATAATACTTTTTCATGTGCAGCATGCTGATCAATCAGCAACATCTTTTCTTCAAATTCTATTAACCAGTAGGTGTTAAACAGCTGTCCGATAATATGATAGGTTGGCTTAGGGGGAGAAACTGGGCTTTCCTCTATAAATATACTTAGTTGCTCTGAAGGAACAATATTTGTTGGTTCCTTATGAAGAGGGGGCGTATCAGAAGTTGTCTGATTTGAGACAGATCTGATGGTATGTTCATAGGCAGTTTCTAATTCCTGATTTGGAATAAATCTGGCAGCAGGTACGTTTTCTTTGGTATCAATACTTTCTTGTATCTTATGAATATAGGACAGAGCCTGATTGGAAGCCGCGATACGTTGCTTTTCAAATGGCTCTGGGCCTTTAGGTGTAGGGAGATGACTACCATCGTGAGTGGTTTCGCTACTTCTGCTAAAAGAGGTAGGTTTTTGTGACAGCTTATTATCTACCGGAACATCAGGTATTAATTCTATTTGTTTTAATCTTTTACTAAGGGTCTGATAGATTATCTGATATACCTCTTCACTATTGCGAAGGCGAAGTTCCATCTTAGTAGGATGCACATTGACATCAATATACATAGGATCTATCAGAAAGTGCAATGAGGTATATGGGTAACGGTGTGTCATGGCATAAGGTTTATAAGCATCCTCGATGGCCTTACTAATTACAGTGCTCTTAATGTAACGTCCATTGATGAAATAGTTCTCATAGTTTCTGTTTCCACGCAATAGTTCTGGCATTCCGATAAATCCATTTATCGTAATATGTTCATTGCTTTCTGAAACTTCAAGAAGTTTCGCAGTTACTTCCCGTCCGTATATCTGGTAAACAATATCCTTTAGCTTATTATTGCCTGTAGTAGAAATCTTTAACTGGTTATTATTCAAGAAACGAAAAGAGATCCCCGGATGACTAATGGCTAATCGCTCTACCAGGTCACTGATATATCCCGCCTCTGTCTGAGGAGATTTTAAAAATTTACGTCTAGCAGGGGTATTATAGAATAGATTACGGATGATAAAGGTGGTTCCATCAGGGCAACCAATTTCTTCCATCCCTTTTTCTTCCCCTCCTTCCATTAAGTAACGGGAGCCAAGTAGCTCCGATTTGGCTTTGGTAACTAACTCCACCAGAGCTACTGCTGCGATACTGGACAGTGCTTCACCGCGAAATCCAAGGCTGGACACACTAAGAAGATCCTCTATGGATTTAATTTTGGAGGTGGCATGTCGTACAAATGCAGTTTTTACATCGTCCCTTGCAATACCAGAGCCGTTATCGGTAATACGAATTAAGCTGATGCCACCCTCTTTGATCTCAATAGTAATCGCGTTGGCACCTGCATCAATGGCGTTCTCTACCAACTCTTTTACAACGGCTGATGGACGTTCAATTACTTCTCCAGCTGCAATTTGATTAATAGTTTGTTGATCTAATACTGTAATCTTTGCCATAGTATCATTCCTTACTTTCTATTTGAAGTTCATACAGTTTATTCATTGCTTCGATAGGTGTCATTTTGGCTAAATCCAACTTCTTAATATCATTGATAATTCGTTCATAATGCTCGAATGTATTTTGTTGTGGCAGTGAACAGGAAAAATCGAATAAAGAAAGCTGTGTTCCATCACTCATATCTGACTTACCCTCTAGTAAATTTCTCGTCTTATTGGTAATATCATGATCAGTTAGTTCATTTACAATTTCCTTGGCCCTCGTTAAGACACCTTCTGGGACACCAGCAAGCTTGGCAACCTGTATACCATAACTTTTATCAGCTCCACCTTTTACAATTTTTCGAAGGAAGACAATATCATCGCCCTGTTCTTTTACTGCGATACAGTAATTATTCACTCCGTCGATGGCCCCTTCTAATTCAGTTAATTCATGGTAGTGAGTAGCAAATAGGGTTTTTGCACCTAAAAGTTTTGTATTACTAATATGCTCTACCACTGCCCAGGCAATTGATAATCCATCAAAGGTACTGGTTCCACGGCCTATCTCATCCAAAATTAAAAGACTGTCCTTGGTGGCATTACGGAGAATATTAGCGACTTCAGTCATTTCTACCATAAAGGTACTCTGTCCGCTTGCCAAGTCATCGGAGGCTCCCACTCTGGTAAAGATACGGTCTACAATTCCTATGTCTGCACTTTTTGCTGGCACAAAGGAACCTATCTGTGCCATTAAGACGATTAAGGCTGTCTGTCTCATATAAGTGGACTTACCTGCCATATTTGGTCCGGTAATAATGCTGATACGATTTGTTTTGTTGTCAAGAAAAGTGTCATTGGCAATGAACATATCGTTATTCATCATTTTTTCTACTACTGGGTGACGGCCTTCCTTAATATCTATTATCCCTTTAGAATTAATATGAGGGCGTATATAGTCTTGCTGCCCGGCAACGGTCGCAAGAGAGGCAAAGACATCCAACAAGGCAATTGCTTTGGCAGATTGCTGAATGCGATGAATTTCTCCAGCTATAGTATCCCTAACTTGACAGAACAAATTATATTCTAGCGTGAAAAGTTTGTCCTCAGCACCCAGAATCATATCCTCTAATTCTTTAAGCGCTGGAGTAATATAACGCTCGGCATTGGTCAAGGTCTGTTTTCTAGACCAGGTATCAGGAACAAGATCCTTATAGGAGTTTGTAACTTCCAAATAATAGCCAAAGACCTTGTTATACTTAATTCTTAAGTTCTTAATACCGGTATTGGTTCTCTCTTTCTCCTCTAACTCAGCAAGCCAGGTCTTTCCATCTGTTTTTGCTCGTCTAAGCTTGTCTACCTCTTCATTAAACCCATCCTTTATAATGCCTCCTTCTCTTACAGAAAGAGGAGGATCTTCTATAATAGAAGTCTCTATCAAGGAAGTGATATCCTCTAAACTATCAATGTTTTCATAAATATTTTTAAGAAGTTTACATTTCGACCCGTCTAATAGGGTTCTAATGTGAGGTAACATTGCTAAGGAGTTATGAAACGCTATTAAGTCTCTAGGATTAGCAGAGTGATAGACAACCTTACTAATCAGTCGTTCTAAATCATAGATAGGATTTAAGTATTCCCGAATCTCTTCTCGGGTTATATAGTTATTATTTAACTCATCAATAGCGTCTAAACGTTCATTTATCTCTTTTTTGTCGATTAATGGTTGTTCGATAAAGCTACGAAGTTGTCTGGCTCCCATTGCAGTTTTGGTTTTATCCAGTACCCAGAGTAAGGAACCACGTTTTTGTTTTTCACGAAGTGTCTCTACAAGCTCCAGATTTCTTCTAGATGAGCTGTCAATTACCATAAATTTAGACGTTTCATAAGGAGTTAAATGACTTATATGGCTTAGATCTGACTTTTGTGTCTCATATAAATATTGAAGAACTGCGCCTGCTGCAACAGTTCCAATGGAATAATCTTTTAAGCCTAAACCTTCTAAGGTACTTACTTTAAAATGCTTACTAATAGCCCGTTTGCAAAGCTCTTCATCGTAATACCAACTATCAATAGAAGAAATGGTAATGTTCAGACGATTCTCAAGGTCATCTAAGTCTACGCCTGAAACCATAAAGGATTCATTACATATGATCTCCGAGGGAACGTACTTATTGATTTCGTCAATTAGTTTGCGGTTAGAATCCATCTCAGTCGTATAGAAATCTCCTGTCGTGATATCTACAATGGCAACTCCATATGCGTTGGTGGTATAGATAATACACATTAGGTAATTATTTTTAGTCTCATCTAAAGATTGGGTATTCAGGTTAGTACCTGGAGTTACGATACGCACGACCTCTCGTTTTACCAATCCCTTAGCAGTCTTAGGATCCTCTACTTGCTCGCAAATGGCGACCTTATAGCCTTTGCTTACCAGCTTGCTTAAATAGATATCTACTGCATGATAGGGAATACCACACATAGGTGCTCTTTCTTCTAACCCACAGTTTTTTCCCGTCAAAGTAATCTCGAGTTCTTTGGATGCAGTCATAGCATCTTCAAAGAACATTTCATAAAAATCGCCTAGGCGATAAAATAATATGCAATCTTTATATTCATTTTTAGTCTCCAGATATTTCTGCATCATTGGAGTTACTGTCTCCATAGTCATTAATCCTTTCTCTCAGGTAGTTTAAAAGGTATATGTTTTTTATAGAGCTGACCAAGTACCTGTCTCTAAAAAAGCATTGACTTGATTGTCTGCATTTTTAATTATAGAATGGTCAAAGCCGATAATGCCTAGGAGTTTAATGGCATTTCTAGACTCTGCTCTGCCTTTATATAAGATATAATCAAATAATACATCATTTTCCACCACATCTTCTTGAAAATGATAATTATCATAATGCTTTTCAAGGATGTGTGTCAATTCTATATCGTGTGTTGCTGCGACACATATTGATGGAAAGGATGTAAAGTACTGTAATATATGGGAAGATGCAGCAATTCTTTCCAAGGTATTGGTTCCTCTAAGTACCTCATCAACAAAGCATAGGACAGGTATTTTTTTATTCATTTTATCCATAATCCGTTTTAGAGATTTGATTTCTACAATATAATAACTCTCATTATTTTGAATGCTATCGTGCAAAGCCATAGAGGATGCTATTTTAAAATAACACGAATCATAGGTATCTGCTAACACAGTGTAGATCGTCTGAGCAAAGATACCATTTATGGCAAGTGTTTTTAAGAAGGTAGATTTTCCTGAAGCATTAGATCCGGTTAGTAAGGCACTTCGATTGGTGTGAAAACTATTTTTTACAGGCTCTACTATTAGTGGATGATAGATATTAGTGGTATGAATATATGGTTTTACGGTATGGGATAATTTAGGAATAGTATAGTCCTTAATCAGTTCACGGAAGGAAGCAACAGCAATCATACTGTCTAAAAGCCCAACAATTTCATACATTTGATTTAAATTTTCCCGATTCGCCCGTAACTGCTTTAACATACTGTTAAACTTAATTAAGTCGATGTGAAAAAGTATACGAAAATAATCTAATATAATATCCAAAAGCCCAGCAGTCATGGATCGACCGCCTAACACCAGCCCAGCTCCTCTAGCAAAGTTGTTAAATTTACTGGTATGCCTCATCAATTCACTAGTATACTGCTCTAATCCAGGCAGATTCATCTTACTTAGATTTTTTACGTTATGAATCATATTCAGAATATAAGAAAAGACATTTAAGTATACGTCAATACGCCCTTTTTCTTTCTGATAGTAAATAACATTAAATATGATAGAGCACACGGTAAGAATTGCACCAACTTGAGGGATTATAAAAATTAGAGCTATGGAAATTGGTAAAGCAAAAAAAGATACATAGTGGAGCCATGGATATTTGATTTCAATATCGTCGGTCCGATTGATATATTCGTATAGACTTATTTGCAAGGATTTTCCAAACTTATGAAAGGTCAGCTGAAGCTTTTCTCGTAGCTCCGTATTGGCTTTTAAAAGTTCTAAGATACGATTACGTTCTTCTAATGTATTCTCATCGTATTCAAGCTTATGAAGAATGTAATATAGATATTCTTCTCCAATACTACTGCCTGTATTGTTAATTAACATATAAATGTCTTCCATATTCAAATCGTTCCATGTAATGTCATCAATATCAGTATTTAGGTTTTTATGTTCCATGTAATACATAGCTATGGATACTAATTTTTCAGTTGTATACTCTTCCTCTGGTATATTGCCCCAGGCATCTCGAACTTTCTGTAATAACCTCTTTTCCCTTTCTTTCTCCAGATAGATTCCTCTGATGAATAATAGAAGTATGATAACAAGTGCTATCATTGTATACCCGAATTCGTTCATTATTTATCCTCCTAAATGAGAAATTAGCTTTTTTAATTTCTATTCATCCATTCATGTCTAACATAGACTATGTTTCATTATAAGGAAAGTAAAAATAATTTTCAATAGTCTAAAAACATTATTAGAAACATAGAATAGTTGTTTGAAAATACGAATAACTATATCATAACTTAAAAATGCACCTACAAGTGTCTGAAAAGGTACTCTGCCACTTGGGGTGCATATTAGATTGCTATTTATTACTATTAATCATTTATAAATCGTACTGCTCTACAGATTGAGCGATAGCTTAATGGACTTATTATGATGCCTGTACTTGGGGAACTGGCATGAATAACACGTCCTCCACCTATATACATGGCAACATGATAGATATAGCCGTTATTTTGATAAAAGACTAAATCACCTGGTTTTACATCACGCACATTGATTTTCCGACCTCTAGCCGCCTGGGTACGGGAGGTTCTTGAAATATTATAACCAAAGTGTTGGTAGATTCTCATAGTAAAGCCAGAACAGTCAATACCACGATTTAAGTTTGTCCCACCAAATACATAACGATTGCCTAAGAACTGTTTTGCATAGGCAACCATCCTCGCCCTAACAGAACTGCCAGTACTTTCAGAGAAAGAAATGGCTTTCTTCAATTGCCAGCTTACGTCAACCAAGTCACGACGGATATAACCGATCTCGTTATCAACGCTTACCTTTACCCAGGTATTATCTGAATTGTCCTTCACTTCTAAATCTGTACCCTTAGGAACAGTTGTAAGTGTTTTACAATCAGTATTAGTGTCTACACGTACTCTGGATGGTCCATCTTTAACTGTGGCTACTAATCGACCTACTTTTTTTGCCAGAGCAGGCACTTCATTACCCATTACCAAGAATTCAGTGGATACATATCCTTTGATACTGCCTGATTTAATTTTAGCCCAACCATTCTTATCAACACTATATATATAACAGCCTCCGTTATTTGGAAGTTTTCCTATAATCTTTCCTTTTGTATTTGCTTTATCTCGAATATTTAAATAGCGGTCAACCTTTGCAATACCAATATTTTCATAGTTCTTATTGTCTGGTGAAGATAGCTTGTCCTTAGCCTCTTTTTCTTCTTTCGTCATAAATGTGTCCATTGCAGTATTATTGGAATCATCATTCTCTTCTTTTGTGTTCTCATAGTAGGTATTTAAAGAAAGTGGTAAACCAGCAACAGCTTGTTGGTATATAATACTTTTATTTGCTGCTTTACATTTATTGTTTTGGCCGAATGCTATTAAAAGGAAGGCAAAACCAACGATTCCATAGCATATTAATTGTTTTCTCACGAAATGGCCTCCTAACCATAGAATTATTTTACACATAAGTATTATAGATCTATACTTATTACATAATTATTAACAATATTACAGAGAAATTATAACAACACTTTATAATATTGTCAATAATGTGAAAATTACTCTTTTATACATAACGATTTTGTGAATATTTAACAGTTATATTTCAAAAATATAAGGCAGTATCCAGGTATAGTCTACCCAAAAACTGCCTAATTATACTGTAATACCCATGTTATGTAATCTATGGAAACTTAGATAATGATACAGATAAGACCTCCGTTGCTGTCATTTACAATCTTTTGCATGGTGTCTTGAAGCTTCTGCTGCGACTCATCTGTTAGCTTATTTACCTTAGAGTTTATACCATCTTCCACTAATTGTTTTATACTTTTGCCGAAGATATTAGTTTCCCATATTCCATTTGGATTTTCCTTAGTATTACTTGCAATATAAGAAATTAGATCTTTTGCTTGATCTTCATTGCCAACGATAGGAGTTATCTCCGTCTCAATACTAGCCTTAATCATGTGAATAGATGGTGCCTGTGCTTTAATCTTGACACCATATTTACCACTATGGCGAATAATTTCTGGTTCATCCACTGAGATTTCTTCGAAGGCGGGAGTTACTACACCATACCCCTTACATTGAACTTCTTCATATGCATTCTCAATCTTTTCATATTGGTTTTTCATATTAGCTAGGCGTTTTAAAGTCCCGATTAGCTGATATTCATCGTTAATATCTACACCGATTAAATCACTTAGAATCTCGTAATAATACTTATCGTCAAAATTAACTTGAAGTCTAATGGACCCATCCTTCATCTGAATGGAGTCAATCTTAATCCCCTTTACAAACTTGCTATCAGTCAGAAGGTTACTAAGATTGACATCTCTGATTAGATGCATACGCTTTAGAATACCTTTCACAGCATTGATGAGATCCTCTTTTAACCAATGATCGGAAGGAAGCATTTCAACCCACTTAGGGGTATAAAAATTAAGTTGAGCAATAGGAAATTCTTCCAGTATGGATTCCATAATGCGAGTAATGTCTTCTTTTTTCAATTGTGCACAGTTAATTGGGATTACTGAAACCTTGTTATTTGTTGCGATATCATCAGCAAGTGCTATTGTCTCATCAGAGTATGGTCGATTGGAGTTCAGTAATACAATAAAAGGTTTCCCCAACCGTTTTAACTCTGCAATTGTCCTTTCTTCTGGCATCACATAATTAACTCTGTCAATGTCACCAAAGCTTCCGTCTGTAGTAACCACGATACCAATGGTAGAATGATCATTGATTACTTTTTTTGTGCCAAGCTCAGCTGCTTGGGTAAATGGAATGTCATGATCAAACCAAGGTGTTTTTACAAGTCTCTCCTGTTCATTTTCAATATGGCCACTGGCACCTTCTACCATGTAACCAACACAATCAATAAGTCGGATATTCACAACTGTGTCATCTGAAATCTTTATCTCTGCGGCTTCCTTTGGAATAAACTTCGGCTCTGTTGTCATAATTGTCTTGCCAGCAGCACTTTGTGGTAACTCGTCAATAGCCCTTTCTTTACTATGGACATCTTCTATATTAGGAATGACTAATAAGTCCATAAATCGCTTAATAAAGGTGGATTTACCTGTACGAACCGGACCCACAACCCCAATGTATATCTCACCATTGGTACGAGCTTGTATATCTTTATATACATCAAACGCATCCATAAGAATACCCCTTTCTATATTCACTAGTAAAGTTTATGCATCAGTAGAAAGGAATATGTTTGATATAGATTAGGCTTTCTTAAAAAACGGCTTTCCCATTCTTTGGGAAAGCCGCAAAGCTTAATATTTATTTAATCATTCCAAGTAAGCGTTTGGTATTCACTTACTTTGTCTCGTAATAACAATGTACTAACAGCTTCCATTGGCGATTTATCATTAAATAGAATCTCATTAATCTGTTCTACAATTGGCATTGCTACTTGATATTTTTTGGATAGAGCCAAAGCAGCTTTAGCGGAGTAAACACCTTCTACCACTTGCTTTACTTCATCCATGGCTTCTTTCATAGTATACCCTTTTCCTATGAGATAGCCAGCGTTACGATTACGGCTGTGAACAGAGGTACAGGTAACAATTAAGTCACCAATACCAGATAGCCCTGAAAATGTTTCAAGAGAACCACCCATTCTCATGCCTAATCGACTGATCTCTGCAATTCCTCTTGTCATAAGAGCTGCTTTGGTATTGTCTCCAAAACCAAGACCATCAGAAATTCCGGCTGCTAAGGCGATTACATTTTTTAAGGAACCACCTAATTCTATGCTGATTACATCTGGGCTAGTATATACACGGAAGGTATCGGTCATAAAAATATCCTGAACGAATTCAGCAGTTTTTCTTGTCTTAGCACCTGCTACACAGGAGGATGGAATACCTTTGCACACTTCTTCAGCATGGCTTGGTCCACTTAGTACAGCAACATCTGCCATTGGAAGTTCATCTTCTATAACATGGGAAAGTGTCATAAGGGTGCTCTCTTCAATTCCCTTTGCCACATCTACAATAATCTGACCTTCTTTGATAAAAGGTTTCATCTCGTGAGCTGTAGAACGAACATAAGGAGATGCAACTGCCATTACGAGGAGTGGCTTATTAGCGCAAGTATACTCCAAATCACAGGTTAGCTCAATATTCTCAGGTAACTTAACTCCTGGAAGACGATCAACATGTTCTCTGTGTGTTTTAAGAAGTTCTATTTCTGCTTCAACTTTCGACCATAGTACTACATTGATACCCTTATTACCTAAAAGTATAGCCAGTGCAGTTCCCCAACTGCCGGCTCCAATTATTCCAATCTTTCTCATATTACTCCATTTCCTTAAGCAGCTTTTTGACCAAATTTATGTTCGGTGCCAGTTAATAAGCGCTTAATGTTTTCGCGATGTTTGTAAAAGGCTAATAGCATAAAGATAAAACATACAATTACCATATGTAGGTAATTGGGGTTATCTCTGTATCCAATAAGGACACTTAAAGGAAGTAAGGTTGCAACTACAAGGGATCCTAATGATACATATCTAGTCATAGCAACAATTCCGATAAATAGAATCATTTCTATGATGGTAAGCCATGGGTTAAAGGCAATAATAACACCTGCCATGGCAGCAATCCCTTTTCCACCTTTGAATTTAAGCCAAAACGGGAAGTTATGTCCACACACAACTCCTAGACCAGTGTAAAGAACAACTAAATCCCTAGATAAGGGTTGGTTCGTTTTTTTATACAGTATACATAGGAGGCAAATAGGAACAATTGCTTTTAGAATGTCTCCTATTAGCGTTACTACCCCAGCTTTAATGCCTAATGTACGAAGTGTATTGGTAGTTCCAATATTGCCACTTCCATGTTTCCTAACGTCCACTTGTTGTTTTTTACCACATACATACCCGGTAGAAAAACACCCGAAGGCATAGCCGATAATTAGACACAAAACGATATTACCAATCATTACTCATTATCCTTTCTTTCTCTTATAATGAATTTAAGAGAGGTTCCAGAAAATCCGAAGGCCTCACGTATTTTATTTTCAATATACCTGGTATAAGAATAATGCATCAGTTTTTTATCATTTACAAAAATAACAAAGGTTGGTGGCTTAACAGCAACCTGGGTAATATAATAAAGTTTTAATCTTCTACCTTTGTCTGAAGGTGGCTGCTGCATAGAGGTTGCTTCCATAAGAATCTCATTTAACACACCTGTTGCTACACGAAGATTCTGATTTTGAATTACCATCTCAATGCTATCAAACATCTTCACCATTCGCTGTCCCGTTTTAGCAGAGATGAATAAAATCTCAGCGTATGGACAAAAGGATAATACATCTCTTATATCCTCAGTATATTTATATATGGTTTTATCATTTTTCTCAATAGCATCCCATTTGTTTACAACAATAATAATTCCTTTGCCACGTTCATGGGCTATTCCTGCAATCTTGGCGTCTTGTTCGGTAACGCCTTCCTCTGCATCAATCACCACCATAACTACGTCGGCACGTTCAACAGCGGTAACAGTGCGGATAATACTGAATCGTTCAATATCCTCTTTAATTTTGCTTTTTCTGCGAAGACCAGCTGTATCAATAAAGACATATTCCTTGTCATTCCACATAATGGAGGTATCAATGGCGTCTCGTGTAGTTCCTGCAATATCAGATACAATAACACGATCTTCTCCTAACAGTTTGTTAATAATAGAGGATTTACCTACATTAGGCTTGCCAACGATTGCTACTCTAGGTCTCTCGTCTTCTTCCTCACTGGTATCATGTTCATTAAAATGATTGACTACTTCATCAAGCATATCTCCAAGTCCTAACTTAGAGGAAGCACTGACAGGCTGAGGATCTCCAATACCTAGATTATAAAATTCATATACATCGGGCATGAATTTGTCGAAATTATCGACCTTGTTCACTACAAGTACAACAGGCTTGTGAGATTTGCGAAGCATATCCGCTACTCTAAAGTCAGCATCTACTAAACCTTGTCTTACATCCACTACAAATATAATAACATCTGCAGTCTCTATAGCAATCTCTGCCTGGCGTCTCATATGGGATAGGATTAAATCTGTACTTTCCGGTTCGATACCACCTGTATCAATCATTGTAAACTGATGTTCCAGCCAGCTTACATCGGCGTAAATACGATCTCTTGTAACACCGGGAGTATCTTTCACGATGGAAATCTTATCACCGGCTAACGTATTAAATAACGTGGACTTTCCTACATTAGGGCGTCCAACGATAGCTACTATGGGTTTACTCATTCTTTTCTCCTTGTTTGTTGGTAATAATAGAATCAACAAAAGACTTTCCGTCTGATTGTACAATACGAATTGGGGTTTGTAAAGCATTTTGGATATCATTTACCGTAATGTCATCCAATAAAACCTCTTCTCCGCTTCGTAATAACACGTTAGGAAGAAGAAGATAATCCCCTAAAGGCTTTCCTTTTAGCTGTTCTATTATATCTTGTCCAGTTAATAATCCTGTAACAGTAATCTCAGGACCATAGAAATGATTCTCAATGCAATATAAGTTAATATCCACCTGAGGAAAACGTTGGTTTATCTGAGCAGTAAGCTCTTTCATCATATGATAGGGCAAGACACCTGTTACAATGGAAACCTTATGAGGTTCAGGATTAATAATAAGATCTTTAAGATGCTCTTGTACCTCATCCTTAAAGGAACGCATGATACCAACACCATTTTCTATCTGTCCGTATCCTTCATAATAGTCAGCGGATGGTAAATCATATCCTGCTTTAATATACCACTCATCACTGGCAAATACAAATCTGGTGCCATATTCTTTAAGAAATATGTCCTGCCAGCCATGAATCTGATCAAGGACCTTAGCTGCATCCTCCTTTGTAAAGGATTCCAGTTCCGTAAGTCCTTCCCTGTATTTAGTTTTACCAAGAGGAACTACAGAAAGGCTTCTCATGTAAGGCAACATCTCTGAAAGCTCTTTTATAGAGCGGTCCAATTCTTCTTTATCATTCCAGTTC
>JAEZPG010000114.1 GCA_023413555.1 Bacillota bacterium
ATGATACGCTTACAAATTTCTTTAATAACCATTGAGCCTTAGCGGCTCGTCATAACCATAATTGCTACTTGCAAATACTAGCATCAACTAGTATATAACAAATTATATACTAGTTGCTCCAGGATTGCAAGATTATTTGTGATTTTGCCGTGGCATCATTTATTAATATATTGACATAATTGCTCGGGTCTTTGACAGTTGAATAGGAAAAAAATCCCCAAAAGCCTTGATTTAGGCTTATTTTTTTGTCAAATTTTAAATAATTATCTTGCGTAGTTTTGCGTTATGTGCTATAATATAAGGTGTTTGGAGGATTTTTATTATGAGATTACAAGTTTCTAAATCTAAAAATGCAGCTTCTCTTTATGTTATTAAAACAATATACACAAACGGAAAAGAACATACGAAAATTGTGGAGAAACTCGGAACAGTTGCTGAATTGAGTACAAAACTGAATGGACAGGATCCTATTAAATGGGCTAGGAATTATGTCGAGGAACTGAACAAAAAAGAAGCAGAAGAAAACCAGGAAGTAATTCTAAAACGTTCTCCAACTAAGATCATACCAAAGGGAGATCAGCGTTCCTTCAACATCGGATATCTTTTTCTACAGCAAATATACCACGAACTTAAGCTTGGCAAGCTTTGCAAGGAGGTCTCCTCGAAATACAAATTTACTTTCAACCTTGATTCGATTCTTTCTCGGTTGCTCTACTCAAGAATTATCTATCCCTCTTCCAAGCTTGCGACCTTCGAACTCTCCAAAAGGTTTTTTGAACAGCCTGAATTTGATCTCCATCATATATACCGGGCACTCGAAGTCATCGCCAAAGAGTCGGACACAATACAGTCAGCCCTGTACAACAATAGCATGAAGATTTCTAAACGAAATACCGGTGTGCTCTATTACGACTGTACCAACTACTTCTTTGAAATTGAACAGGACGAAGGCCTGAAACAATACGGTCCCTCTAAAGAACACAAACCCAACCCCATTGTACAGATGGGCTTGTTCATGGACGGAGACGGCATTCCTCTTGCTTTCAGCATCAACAAAGGAAACATCAACGAACAGTTGACACTCAAACCACTGGAAGAAAAAATCCTCTCCGACTTCAATCTTTCCAGATTCGTCGTATGCACTGATGCAGGTCTGGCCTCAGAGAGCAACCGTAAATTCAACAACAAAGGGAAACGGGCATTCATTACAACCCAATCTATCAAAAAGCTGAAGACACACCTAAGAGACTGGGCCCTTGACCCGAAAGGCTGGTCCCTTGACGAAAATGGTAGGACTTATGACATCACAGAACTTGATGAAGAGAAATTCAGAGAAAAAGTCTTCCACAAGGAACGCTGGATCAAAGAAAACGAACTGGAACAGAAGATCATTGTCACCTACTCCATAAAATACCGTGATTACCAGAGAGTCATCCGAAACTCTCAGATCGAACGAGCGCAAAAAGCAATCACCCATAACCCGGAAAGACTGAAAAAAAGCAATCCCAATGACTACAAGCGGTTCATTGAGAAAAACCACTGTACCAAGGACGGAGAAGCTGCGAAACAGGAATGGTACAGTATCAACACAGACCTTATTGCAAAGGAAGAGGCGTACGACGGATTCTATGCCGTTTGCACCAATCTGGAAGATGACGCTCCTGTGATTATCCAGGTAAACAAAAGACGCTGGGAGATTGAAGAATGTTTCCGGATCATGAAAAGTGAATTCAAAGCCAGGCCAGTATATCTAAGCCGGGATGACCGGATAGAGGCTCATTTCATGACTTGCTTCCTCTCTTTGGTCATTTTCAGACTCCTGGAAAAGAAACTGAATGGGAAGTATACATGTCAGGAAATCATTACTGCACTAAGAGACATGAGCCTTTTAGAGGAAAAAGGAGAAGGCTACACACCTGTATACACCAGAACTGATTTAACCGATGATTTGCATGATGCATTTGGTTTTCGTACTGACTATCAAATCGTTGATACGAAGCAGATGAAAAAAATTCTTAAAATCACGAAATCGTAAAAACATTACGCACTTTTCAGTTAAATACTAAAAGCTTGAAACCCACTGTCATCAATGGTTTCCAAGCTTTTTCTCTTCTCCAACTGTCAAAGACGGAAATATACCATGCCTTATTTTTTTCAACTAGTATACAATTCACCAAATTTAAAAAACGGTATTTAGTAACTTTGCATAATGAACAGCAGTAAAAATGTTGCATTATTATGCATTCGGATGTATAATTATGAGCATATATTCATGGTATTATTATATGTAGACAATTAATACATGCTCTAAATCATGACATTATTCGCTAAAATGCCATGGCAGAAAGCAGCGGAAGGGAGAGGTTTATGTCTTATAAAGTATTCGTAGACGGCCAGGAGGGAACCACAGGTCTGCAGATAAATGAACGCCTGGCTCGGCGTGATGATATAGAACTGTTGAAGATCGACCCTGAAAAAAGAAAAGATATTATAGAAAGAAAAAAATTAATAAGCGAGGCTGACATAGTCTTCCTTTGTCTGCCCGACGATGCTGCAAGGGAGTCGGTTGCTCTTGCCGAAGGCAGCAAGGCCAGGATCATTGACGCAAGCACTGCGCACCGCACGAATGATGCATGGGCATACGGTTTTCCCGAACTGAGCAGCGCCCACCGCGAAAGAATAAAGAGCGCCTCAAGGGTATCCGTGCCAGGCTGTTACGCAACGGGCTTCAATTCCATGTTATATCCGCTGATAAAGGCGCAGATCGTGCCTTCCGATTATCCTGTGACCTGCCACGCAGTATCAGGCTATAGCGGCGGCGGAAAAAAGCGCATTGCTGAATATGCATCCGCCGACCCTGCTGACGAAGCCATTAGGAGTCCAAGATTTTATGCACTTTCACTAAAGCACAAGCACATACCGGAAATGCAGAAGATCTCGGGTCTCAGCCAGCCGCCTCTTTTCACTCCGATCATCGGACCCTATTACAAGGGCATGACGGTTGCAGTTCCTCTTTATGCAGGGATGCTTAATAAAATGAAAAGCGCCGAAGCTGTTTCCGATTTTTTCTCTTCATATTATAAGGACCAGCATTATATCAAGGTTTATCCATACGG
>JAEZPG010000126.1 GCA_023413555.1 Bacillota bacterium
AATTAGATACCTTATATACTCACCCTTTATTTTAATTTTTATTCAGTAGATTTTTATAGCTGATATCCATACCAAAAGCTCCGAGATGTGCTGTAATCACAATAGAGTAGACTGCTACAGATAAGAATCACGGCAATGATTTCAAATACTGCTGGATGAAAGGACATACGGAAGGCCGGACGACCTACCTGCTTTAAGTCTCTAATATCTAAGGATAGACCGGCTTTGATTAAGATGTAAGCTTAACTTTTGATATATGGCGGCTAATGACAAAGATAGATAACAGAAAAAGCTGATGACTTCCGCGACAATTTAATCACAGAAGTCATCAGCTTATAAGTAGTTTTGGTTTCCCATGGGAGTACTTCATTCCCTTTTATTACCAATAAATCTTCTTTGTATTTATAACATACTTACAGTTTATATGCAATCCACATTTTATAGTCACTGAAGGTTTTGATAGGATAAAGATTCAAAAACATTGTGTCCTATATTCTTTCCTTTGGAGCAGTATTGCTTTAATTATTTATTCAAC
Organism: Bacillota bacterium; assembly: GCA_023413555.1. Lineage (GTDB taxonomy): Bacteria > Bacillota > Clostridia > Lachnospirales > Lachnospiraceae > KM106-2. Next base: position 536 of record JAEZPG010000126.1, read on the forward strand.
ATTCCTATGTCTGCTCTCCATTTCATTATGGCTTACTTGCAGATCCTCTTCTAACAGCATAATAATTATATCAAAAAGCATATATAGATGCTGCTCAAATAAATTACCCATTGGTTGAATAGAAGGAACGGCTCTCTCATCTGTCCCATTATAAACAGCTGCTGGGACAAACAGTGTGAAATCCGCCATTTGAGGACAAGGCTTGTTTGGAGAGCCAGTTACTACCGCTACAGTAGCACCTGCCTGTCTTGCCATTTTAGTAACATAGGTAATATGACCAATAGCTCCGGAGCCATTTGTAGCAATAAATAAATCTCCTTTACGTATTCCAGGTGTTGTATCATCCCATATCCAGTGAGTTTCTTTTCCCAAATGCATCAATCGCATAGCAAAACCTCTAGTAGAAATTCCTTCTCTTCCGACACCCATCATAAATATCCTATTGGATTTTTTTATTAATTCCATAAATCGTACTAGTTCTTCTATATCTTGCCTTTTAAATACTTCTATATGTTCCTTTATAATAGTCTCATATAGTGATAGGTATTTATGTTCTATATTCATTCTGTTTACTCCTTTCAATAAATCTTATTTTGAGGATGGTATCAATAGATTTTTCATACTTTGCTTTAATATACTCTTCTTTGTTTGGGTATCTACAATGTGGTTCAAGCCTAATACTACTACAAGCATAACTCCCCAGATTAATTTCTTAGTATAAGGTGAAAGTGATAGAATGGTAAATGCACTTGACATAATCTGCATCATAACTATGGCTATAATGACACCCTGTACCTTTCCCTTTCCTCCGTTTGGACTAATTCCACCTATTACACACACTATCATCGTTTGCAACAAGTAAGAATCCCCATAGCCTACCTTAGCAGAATTTACACGGCTTAATATAATTAGCCCTGCTAATCCTGCTAACAATCCTGTAATCATAAAAACCAAGATACCTATTTTCTCATTATTAATGGCACTGAACCTAGCAGCAACGGGATTTCCACCATACAAGTATAATTTTCTACCAAAACCTGTGAAAGCCAAAACGAAGCCTATTATCAACGACACTATGATAAATAACCAGAAGATAGTTGGTAAACCAAGAAACACTGCAGTTCCAAATTTAGCAAACGCAGGTTCAATATTGCCCACACTAGAACCACCTGTAATTGCCATTCCAATTCCCTGTATCAGCGTCATTGTTCCTAATGTTGCAATCAAAGACGGAGCTGAAGTTTTTGCTATAATTATTCCATTTATAGCCCCGAAAATCAAACTTGTAAGGACAGCTATCAGCAATGCAAGTACAATACGAACAATTCCTTCAGTTCCGAAGGCCCATGTTCCATTTAATACATAGGCTGTAAAAATTCCTATCGTATTGGCACTAGCTATAATGGAAAGGTCGATTCCACCTACCATATTGGATAACATCATAGCAAGTGCTAAAAACCCAAACTCAGGTATACGAAATGCCATAGATTGAATATTTCTTAAAGAATACATGGAACCACCAAAAGCAATTGCTGAACTAATTGACACAATTAAGACAACTCCAACTAATATACTAAAATCCATATCCTTTTGAAATATTTTTTTAAAATGTCTCATCCAAATCCCCTCCTATTCTGTAAAAATCAGATTCTTTCTGTTCTTCATTCTCTCTTGATAAGATGTAATTGCAACTGCAAATACAAGAATTGCACCAACAAAAAGATTATTCCAGGAAGAGGATAAGCCGATAAGTATCAAAGTGGAATTAAGTAAATAAATAATTAATACCCCAAGAATGGTACCGAAGATCTTTCCTTGTCCACCAGTGATTTTGGCACCACCAATAACAACTGCTGCTACTACCATAAGCTCATCGCCAACCATCTTGTTTGGATACAATGCATTTACTTGTGCTGCATAAACAATACCCATCATACCTGCAAGAGCTCCAGAAAATGCATATACAAACAGGCGTATCTTAATAGGATTAAATCCAGCCCTTCTAGCTGACTCCTCACTATTTCCAATGGCCACAATTCCTCGTCCAATCATAGTTTTTCTTAATAGTAGATAGGTTAATAAGGCAGCTATCAAAACAGGAATTATTGAGACCGTTAATCCTGTGGTTCCATTTTCTGTTGTTACTTGCAACAATGTTCCTCGTCCAAACTCCTGTAAGGAAGAAGGTAATACTCCGGAACCAAACGATTTATCCCCGATAAATGTAGTCATGATTCCATGAAACAGATTCTGAGTGCCTAGCGTTATTATAAATGGGGGAAGTTTTAACCAATTAATAAGTAATGCATTAAACAGACCAAGACATATACCTATTGATGTAGATATGACAAATGCAACAATAAGACTATTGATACCTGTCTGGATCATAATGAATAATGATGTATAACTTCCAAACAGAGCTATTGCCATAAATGAGACATCTATTCCTCCTGATATCATTACCACTAGCAATCCGATTGCAACTATCATAGTAGTAGAAGAAGTTTTTACAATATCAAATAATGTCTGAATTTGTAAAAATCCCGGGTTTTTTATGCTAACAAAAATACTATACACCACTATGATAATTAGTAGCATTCTTTGAAATTGATCTGATTTTTTTGTCATTTGGACACCTCCTGCTGTAAGGCAGTATTTACATTATTGCTGATTATATCTGCAAGCATTATATCTGCTCCATCCTCTTCCAATTCATCCTCTTCAAATTTTCTAACACATTTTCCATTTGCCAGGACCAAAACCATGTTACAATTTGCTAAAATCTCTTGAATCTCATCTGAAATCAGGATGATTGCCATTCCATTATCAGCAAATCTATGTATCTGCTCATAGATTTCAGCCTTAGACCCAATATCGATTCCAACAGTAGGGGTATCCATGATAAAAATCTTAGGATTTGTTGCTGTCCATTTTCCAATAACTACTTTTTGCTGATTTCCACCAGATAGTGTGCCGACAACGGTTTCAATTGATGGAGTTCTTACCTTCAATTCCTCTACATACTTCTTAGCAATTTTAGATTCTTCTTTTTTATTAAGCATACCTCTTTTGCAAATAGTATCTATTAATGCAGAAGATACATTTTCTGTTATCTTTCTTTCAACAAATAACCCCTGATTAAATCTATCCTCTGGCAAAAGTGCTATACCACATTGATTGGCTTCCATAGGTGATTTGATATCTATCTGATTACCATTGACTTTTATGCTTCCGCTTTGTATCTTATTAAGTCCAAATAACGACATTGCCAATTCTGTTCTTCCTGAGCCCAAAAGACCTGTCAAACCGATAATATCCCCTGGACGAATTGTAAGATTAATCTCTTCATATTGTCCTTTCCGTGTAAGGTTTTCTATTTCCAAAATAGGCGTATCCTCCTTACAAGTTCTATGATATCTAGGATATTCTATTTCACGTCCCGTCATATAAAATGCTAGTCTCTTTTCATCCAAATCCTTACTTCGAAAATCCCCAATTTTATTACCATTTCTAAAGATAGTAATGGTATCCGCTACTATAAATACTTCATCTAATTTATGACTGATAAAAACAATTGCTAGACCCTTTTTCTTTAAATCCATCATAATTTGCATTAAACGATCTACTTCGGTCTTTGTCAATGCTGTGGTGGGTTCATCCATAATCAATATTTTTGCATTCTGTGAAAGTGCTCTGCAAATTGCTACTAATTGCCTATTTGCCATAGAAGTCTCTCCTATGGTTTCATCGAGATTCATTTTTACTCCAATTTTATCTAGTTGCTCCTGTGCAATTGATTTTATTTTTTTCCAATTTACTATTTTATTTTTGTCAGACTTTAATTTACTGATTGCAATATTCTCAGCAACAGTCATATGCTGAAAAAGTGACAAATCCTGATAAATAACCTGAATCCCTTTATCTATTGCCTCAATTGGTGAAAGTGATTTGTACTCTTTACCTTCAATTCTAATTACACCTTTGTCTGCTGTATAAACACCAGAAATACATTTTACAAGTGTTGACTTTCCACAGCCATTTTCTCCTGCAAGGCAATGAATTTCCCCTGCATTGATTGTAAGATCAATATGATTCAGTGCACGAACACCTACAAAAGATTTACTCAAATTGTTAACGCTAAGAATAGGTTCCATCGTCCTGCCTCCAAAAGATAATATTGTTAATAACACTGCCCAATATCATTATCAGGCAGTGTTAGCAAACCATTATTTAGAAATTATAATCATCGATATTGTCACCTGTGAATTCAAGTGGTGCATTACCAAAACCAATACTACCTTCTACCTCAATTTTCTCATAGCCTGTAGCTTTTAAATCAGTCCCAGTTTCAATACCCTGTCCTGACGCAATTAGGTATGCAGCGTAGCATGTAGCATATCCAGCATCTGCAGGTCTCCAGCAAAGTCCATTGGACATAGAACCATCTTTTAAGTATGTAGATGACATAGAAGGAAGAGCCAGCGATACAACTTTTACTGTTCCATCCTTGTTATTTTCCTTAAGTGCTTCACAGATTCCACCACCATGAGCGGAGCAATCAAAGAAGCCAGCAATATCCGGATATGCTTTTAATATTTCAAGTGCTTTGCTATGCGCTCCCTCTACACTATTTCCGTCTTCATAAGGCTCTTTTGATACATTCTCCATATCAGGATATTTTTTTTCAAGGTAAGCAACTGCAGCATTGTACCACTCCATATGCGTTTCCATTGTTAATCCACCAACGATACCTGCATACTTACCTTTTCCACCCATTGCAGTAGCTAGCTTTTCTGCAAATAATTCACCAAAGGTTGCATTCACAAATGCTTCAATATCAAGATCAACTTTATCAGCAATACCAGGTGCTTCGTGGGTAACAACTACAATCCCAGCATCTCTAGCTTTTTGAATGGTAGGAATTAATGCATTCGGATCGTTTGGAACCACACAAATAGCATCTACATCTTGAGCAATCAAATCTTCCATAATAGAAATCTGGCTAGCGGCATCTCCCGTTTCAGGAACCTGAACAGATACATTTAATCCTGTATCTTTTTTTAACTGCTCAATACCGGAAGCCATATCATCAAACCATGAATCAGATTGCTTTACAATCATAACCACTTTATAATCTGCTGGATCAGCTCCCTTATCTGCGCCTTTATCTCCTGTCTCATCTGCAGGTTCCTTGGAAGGCTTTGTGGATGTATCCTCGGTTTTTGGTGACGATTGATCCTTATCATTTGTTTTATTATTGCCACCACATCCTACCAACATTGTAGACACCATAGCAACAATCAGAACTACTACCATAATCTTTTTCATCATTATTCTTCCTCCTTGTACTGTAATAGATTTTATGACATCTCTTTATCTGTACAATACTATTATAAATTACATTAATTTGATATTATATACATATATCCGAGGTGTATCTACAAATTTCCGACTTTTCATAATCATATATTGTTAATTGCTGTTATTTCTTATATACTTTTGTTAGAAAGGAAGATAGTATGAGAAAATACCTTTTATATATTATCAATAAAATAAAGAACTACCCTCTGAACATGAAAATATTCCTTATCATTGCATTTGTGGTGATATTGACATCTTTAGCATCCATAATCGGTACACAGGTAGTATCACGCTCATACAATGACTTACTATATCGAGCTCTTGCGGGTTCCCTCAATTATAGTGCAGAGGATATATCCAAAAAGTTATCTAATATAGAGTCCATGACAAACTCTATAATCTCTAATCAATATATACGAAAAAGTCTTATTACCCTAACTGATGAACCAGCCTCTCCCATAACCAATCGAAATGTAGACAATACCATAACAGCCTCTTTGATTGATTATTATCAGAACTATAAGAATAACGACATCAGCTATATCAATCTACATAACAACAAATTCGTATCTACCAGCTACAAGTCCAAGACTACAGAAGTACCAATTAAGATCTATGATTCAATCAAAACAGCTGCAAGTAAAAATTCTGGTTATGCATGTTGGATAACCGATTATTGTAATTCTTATGGTCTTTTTTTAGGACGCGATAGTAGGCGTGTATACAATTTAAAATTTGAAACCTTGGGAACCGTGGTTGTGCAAGTTGATATGGACAGGTTGATTCATTCATCTACTCAGTCCATTCTTCAAAACACAGAGGTACAATATATTATTTATGAAAATAATAAAGAAATCTATCATTCTAAAGGATTACAAGGTGTATCTAGTAACTCTTTAAATCGTCAGTTAAAAAATCGATATGACATTATCTCACTGGAAAATAAACGTTATTTCTGTACACGTGGTATCATTGAGAATAATAATTGGGAATACATCTGTCTCGTTCCATATTCTCAAATAGAAAACACTATATTATTTACTCAAGTGATCTCTTTTCTTATTCTAGCTGCTGCCATCACCATAGTAATCCTTTTATCTAGAATTTTAGTAAAATCCATCACTAATGACTTTGGCAAGCTTGTAGATAAGATGAAGAGTTTTGGTAAAGATGAAACAAAGATTCCAGCTACTGACTATGCTTATGAAAACAGAATGGATGAGGCAGGTATTCTTCATCAACAATTTCATCAGATGACCATTGAAATCCACAAACTAATTCAACAGAATTATGTAAATGAGCTTTTATCAAAAGATGCAAAACTAAAATCCTTAGAAAGCCAGATAAATCCCCATTTTCTTTATAATGCTTTAGAATCTGTGAACTGGAGGGCAAAAGCAATCGGTGCTGAAGATATCTCTGCCATGGTAATATCACTGGGTGATTTATTACGAGCAACCCTTAGCAATAAAAGCAACAACTTTACTGTCAGACATGAATTGGATATTGTAAATAACTATATGACTATACAAAAGATGAGATTTGACAAAGAACGTCTGGATTATAAAGAAATTGTAACCCCTGATATACTTGATGCTGAATTGCCTCAGATGACCATCCAGCCACTTATTCATAATGCCATAACATATGCTATGGAAGTTATAACAGAAACCTGCTACATTACGTTAAATGGTTTTCAAGATAATGACATAATACATATCCAAGTAATAAATAATGGCTCACAATTTGAAGACGACCTTATATACAAGCTAGAGAATAGAATCGTCAGCCCTCGTGGAATAGGCATTGGTCTTCTCAACATTCATCAGCGTATCCAGCTTATATACGGAAGCAATTATGGTCTTACACTCTACAATTCAGATGAAGACCATGCTGTTGCAGAAATAATTATACCTAAAACAAAGGGGTGAGGTTACTATGTTAAAGTTATTAATTGCAGATGATGAAAAAACAATCCGTGAAACCATTAGTTCCCTGATTAATTGGACTGACCTAAATATTGAACTTATTGGTACCGCAAAGGATGGAATAGAGGCCTATAATATCATTTTAGATCAATATCCTGATATTGTATTGACAGATATTAAGATGCCAGGACTCTCTGGGCTTGATTTAATTGAAAAAATTAAAGATATCAATAAAGAGACACAGTTTATTATACTGTCAGGTTATAATGAATTCGAGTATGCTAAAACAGCTATGCAATATGGGGTAAAGCACTACCTATTGAAACCGTGTAGTGAGGAACAGATTATTAAAAGTATTGAGCTAGTTAAGGAGGATTATTACCAAAATCAAATTAATAATGATATTGTAGAAGAACATAAGAACCTGAAGAATCAACTTTATACAAATATAATGATAAATATTATTAATAATTATCTTTCACATGATCAAGATGAAAATTCCCTGGTCGAGCAAAGTTATTTTACAGATTATCACAGACATTTTAATGGTATCGATAGCAACTACGATATCTTCTACTTGTATTTCATTGAAGAAAATAACTTTATGGAAGCCTGTAAAAGTCTTTATACTTTCTGGAATAATCACTATCCAGGTGTTCTTCTAAATATTCTTTATGTACATAATACCATGTTGTTTTTCTTTCCATCCTTCTCCATATCGTACGAAGAGATAGAATCATTTTGTAATACACTGCATTTTGTAAAGCAGAATACACCTCCGTATATGCAGCATATTACTTATTCAACCCTCCCTTCTACAATAAACAAAATAACAAGCCAAATTAGACGATATGAGAAAATATATTATACAAATGGACATAGTGTAACAACAATCAGCAACTATAGTAATCTGATTAAGAATATACAGAATATGACTAGTCAACTTTTTTCTTCTGAATCTTCTTCGAAGAGTGTATTACAATCATTAAGGGATACCATTTTTAACATATATGATATCTATGTACTAAAGCAGCTATCCTCTTCAATTATAATGACCGCTGTTTCGATTTTTCCCTCTTTGGGAATAATAAATGCGGTTGAGTCTCTAATTAAACTAGATAATGAAACTGATCTACAAAAATATAAAGAAAACTTATTCCAAAGTATTGAGGATTTATATACCAGGAGTAACAACGGCTCTTCTACCGGAGAAATTAGTAGTAAAATTAAAAAATACGTGGAGGAGAACATTTCCAATCCTGAGCTGTCACTAAAATGGATTGCAGAGAATAAACTATACATGAATGTGGACTATATCAGTAAAAAATTTGTGAAAGAAACCGGACAAAGATTCTCCACCTATCTAACAGATGCTCGAATTAATACGGCTAAAGAATTATTAGCATCTTCTGACAATGACAAGATACAGAATATCGCTGAGCTAGTCGGCTGTGGCAATAATCCACAATATTTCTCTCATATATTTAAGAAAAGTACAGGAAAAACCCCTAGCAGTTATTATAAAATGATTCAGGGAAATCAATAATTCCCTGAATCATAATGATACTCCAATTATGTTAGATTAATCCAAATCTCAT